>NZ_CP090095.1:4305000-4515000 GCF_021391675.1 Neorhizobium galegae | reverse complement strand
TGGAGGTATCGGAAGTGCGAATGTTGACATGAGTAACGATAAAGAGGGTGAGAGACCCTCTCGCCGAAAGACCAAGGGTTCCTGCTTAAAGTTAATCTGAGCAGGGTTAGCCGGCCCCTAAGCCGAGGCAGAAATGCGTAGGTGATGGGAACCACGTTAATATTCGTGGGCCTGGTGGTAGTGACGGATCGCAAAAATTGTTCAACCTTATTGGATTGGTTGGGCAGTGGGGCGGTTCCAGGAAATAGCTCCACCGTATAGACCGTACCCGAAACCGACACAGGTGGTCAGGTAGAGTATACCAAGGCGCTTGAGAGAACTATGTTGAAGGAACTCGGCAAATTGCACGCGTAACTTCGGAAGAAGCGTGACCCCATTTTGGGCAACCATAATGGGGTGGCACAGACCAGGGGGTAGCGACTGTTTATCAAAAACACAGGGCTCTGCGAAGTCTAAAGACGACGTATAGGGTCTGACGCCTGCCCGGTGCTGGAAGGTTAAGAGGAGAGGTGCAAGCTTTGAATCGAAGCCCCAGTAAACGGCGGCCGTAACTATAACGGTCCTAAGGTAGCGAAATTCCTTGTCGGGTAAGTTCCGACCTGCACGAATGGCGTAACGACTTCCCCGCTGTCTCCAACATAGACTCAGTGAAATTGAATTCCCCGTGAAGATGCGGGGTTCCTGCGGTCAGACGGAAAGACCCCGTGCACCTTTACTATAGCTTTACACTGGCATTCGTGTCGGCATGTGTAGGATAGGTGGTAGGCTTTGAAGCGGGGACGCCAGTTCTCGTGGAGCCATCCTTGAAATACCACCCTTATCGTCATGGATGTCTAACCGCGGTCCGTCATCCGGATCCGGGACAGTGTATGGTGGGTAGTTTGACTGGGGCGGTCGCCTCCGAAAGAGTAACGGAGGCGCGCGATGGTGGGCTCAGACCGGTCGGAAATCGGTCGTCGAGTGCAATGGCATAAGCCCGCCTGACTGCGAGACTGACAAGTCGAGCAGAGACGAAAGTCGGTCATAGTGATCCGGTGGTCCCGCGTGGAAGGGCCATCGCTCAACGGATAAAAGGTACGCCGGGGATAACAGGCTGATGACCCCCAAGAGTCCATATCGACGGGGTTGTTTGGCACCTCGATGTCGGCTCATCGCATCCTGGGGCTGGAGCAGGTCCCAAGGGTTTGGCTGTTCGCCAATTAAAGCGGTACGTGAGCTGGGTTCAGAACGTCGTGAGACAGTTCGGTCCCTATCTGCCGTGGGTGTAGGAATATTGACAGGATCTGTCCCTAGTACGAGAGGACCGGGATGGACATATCTCTGGTGGACCTGTTGTCCTGCCAAGGGCATAGCAGGGTAGCTATATATGGAATGGATAACCGCTGAAGGCATCTAAGCGGGAAACCAACCTGAAAACGAGTATTCCCTATCAGGGCCGTGGAAGACGACCACGTTGATAGGCCGGGTGTGGACGTGCAGCAATGCATGAAGCTTACCGGTACTAATCGCCCGATTGGCTTGATCGTTCTCATTGATTATGCTCATCGAACGAAGTTCGATGTGCCTGAGACCTTTGTCCTGACGCTGACGCGACCCAATGGGTCGCTACGCTGCGGACGGCCCGCCAAACGGTATTTTGCCTGAAGGCAAAAACCGAAAGGCGACGGCCGCTGGCCTGTATGGGTGCCAAAAGCACTCGTCAGATCTGGAAAGGTTCAAAGACGTGTTCAAAGACTAAAAAATGAGGTTCGCCTCAACCAGCTTCTCAAATGTTGCGCTTCGCTGACCTGGTGGTCATTGCGGGGCGGCCGCACCCGTTCCCATTCCGAACACGGCCGTGAAACGCCCCTGCGCCAATGGTACTCCGTCTCAAGACGCGGGAGAGTAGGTCGCTGCCAGGTCTGCCAAACGCAACATATCTTCTCATCACGAAATCTGCGGCCCCTGGCCGACCCAAGGGCCGCCCACAAAGCGGCCCTTTTGCTGTGCAGAATATGAAAACTTCGGGGTGCAATCGTTCTGCGTCCCTTACAGGAGTAAATCGCCTTCGGCAATTTGCTCCTGCAGAAGGCATAACCGCCCAAGCGGTTACGCCAACGCGACAAAACCAAAACGGTTTTGCGCACGGTCTTTTGCCGTAGGCAAAAACCTTATTACGCGGGGTGGAGCAGCCCGGTAGCTCGTCAGGCTCATAACCTGAAGGCCGCAGGTTCAAATCCTGCCCCCGCAACCAAACATCAAACACACCCATACATAACAAAATCCCCAGCACGGGGCTTTCTGCGTTGCTGGCTGCCGGTGGCCCCGATCGGTTCATGACACCCGGCTCGGTCCGTCGAATTGACTTGGCTCCGAACCCGGGCTGGGCAAAGGCAGATATGGAACAAGATGTCCTCGAACCGCGTCCGACTGCGATACGGTGACCGCAGGAGAACAGGCGCGGGATTGTATGGCGATGCCCTATTTAATCCTGTTCTGCAGCCGCTGGGCCGCGTTCGGCGTGGATGATGTTGCGCGTGGTGGGGCTGCCACGGCTTCCGCCTGCAGGAATGTGGCGATTTCGCCAAGCAGCATGAGCTCGGCCGCGGCGTGGGCTGGATCCCCCGAAAGATTGACTGTCTCCCGCGGGTCGGTCTGAAGGTCGAACAACTCCCGCTCGCTCGATCCTCCACTCGTATAGAGCGTCAGCTTGAAGCGCTGGTCCCGCGCCATGGTCGCCCGCATCGGCGGGTCCCAGAAACTACCGCTGTCGTTGACACCGGAGTTGCGGTAGGCGCAGATCGCACTGCTGCGCCTCGCCCTATTCTGCGATGCCATGGCCACCAGATCCTCGCTTTCCGGGCAGGATCGCGTATCGAGGCCCGCTGCTGCGAGGCACGTGGCCGCCACGTCGCGGCCTTGCGCAAGCGCGGTACATCGGGTGCCGGCGTCGGCGAGGCCCGGCCAACGCAGCAATAGCGGCACTCCGACGGTTGGTTCGTAGAGTGCAACTCCCTTGACGAAAAGCCCGTGATCGCCAAGCTGGTCGCCATGGTCGGATATGAATACGACCAGCGTGTCGTCGGCCATCTCCGCTTCGTCCAACGCCGCCAGAACGCGGCCGACCTGCTTATCGAGGAAGGCAATGGAGGCGGCATAACCGAGACGGATCCTGCGGATCTCCTCCGAAGAGAAATCTGAGAAACGTCCGAGATAGGAACCCTGCCGCTCCTGGCGGACGCATCCGGGTTGTATCGTGCGCGAGACGACCGGCTCCGGAATCTTCGCCGCATCGATGCGATTTCCGAAGGTGAGGGGGTAATCCTCATAGGGGTCGTGAGGGTCGAACAGGCTCATCAGGCAAAAGAACGGCTGTCTCTCCGCTTTCATCGACTGGATGAAGGCAATAGTCCGGTCGGCCGCCCACTTGCTCATGTGTTGCGCTTCGGGGTGATGAAGTTCCTTTCGACTGTTGCGTTGAAGGGCGTCGAGGAAATCCGGCGCCGTCTCGCGAAGCCAGGCCGCATAGCCGTTGAAGGGACTTTCGATCGAAACCGATGGCTCGAGACACCATTCGTAGATATCGAAACCGTCATGCGGATGCCGTTGACGTTCTTCCTGAATACGGCTGCTGACATGCAGCTTGCCGAAAACTGCGGTCCGATAGCCGGCCTCCCGCCGCAGCCGTTCGGTGAACAGCACTTCGTCCGGCGGCAGGTTGTCATGCACCCGCTGGACCGCATGACCCGGCACGGGCTTGCCGGTGAAGATGCTGGCCCGGGAAGGCGTGCAGATCGGGTTGTCGACCGTGCAGTGCTCGAATACCGCTCCGGCTTGACCCAGCCGGTCGAGGTGCGGTGTCGGAATCCAGTCGCAGCCATAGATGCCGAGCGTGTCGCGACGCTGCTGGTCGGTCATGATCATCAGGATGTTGGGTCGTGTCACGATGCCACCTCGACGTTTCAGAGCATGATCTCGGGAAGGGCGATCCTGGCCTTCTCACGCAGTGCGGGAACGACCGATGGGTCAATCCAGCGGTAAGGCCGACGCAGCCGGGTGCCGATCTCCGCCCATCCCCCGATCGCAGCCAGGAGCTTGTCCAACGCGGCGTTGGAATATCCGTGCACTTTGGCAAAGGGCGCTATGTGGTCATCCAGGAAGGTGCGCAGCCGCTGTTCTATGTCAAGCGACCGGTCGATATCGTCGGCCATAGACGCGGTCCATCGCTGCGCTCCGGACGGGCTCAGGCAGGCAACGTTGGAGAATGCCCCAACCGCAACGCCCTGCTCGACGCCTGTCGCAAGATGATGCCCCGGGACATAAATTCCCCACGCATCGAGATGCCTGCGGGCCTGATCGTACCAGCACGCATCGCCATCCCCAAGCTTGATGCCCACGACTTGCGGTACGCCTGAAAGGATTGCCGCCAGCTCCTCCGGGGCAAAGACGCGCTTGGCATGCGGCGGCTGGTAAAGCACCAGCGGCACCCGGCCGGCGGCGCCGGCGGCCATCTGCAGGAAATCGGCCGCCTCAGCGGACGTCACGGGCCACCAGTCGGGAAGGATCACCTGGACCGCCTCCGGCTTGAGCGCCGCCGCCCGGCGCACTCGGTCCAGGGATATGCGGGGATCGGGCTGACACGCACCGATGACGAATGGCATCGCTGCAGGAGTGCAGCGGTCCGCCAACAATAGTTGAATCCGGTCGAACTCCGCTTCTGTCTGGTTGTGGAATTCGCCGGCGGTGCCGTTCGAGTAGATGCCGTCCACTCTGGCGGTAATCAGCCGGTCGATCGCATTGGCCAGACGCGGGAAATCGATCGAATCGTCTTCATTGATCGGCAGTAACAGCGTCGCCCAATTTCCGCGAATGCGACCCCAGCGGTCATTCCGTCGTTCAAATTTCGTGGTTGCCACACTCCGCCTCCCCTTTTGCAGCAGCCGGATCCATCCCAGCCGGACCCGCTCAACCCGTCATCTACAATTTATCGACTTGCTAGATATCCTACAAGTCGATATACCTCAATCATGTTGATTGTCGAAATGTGCATGGAGCAGTGTTGGCCAAGCCCATAAAACCTCTGGAGCGCCCGCCGCTTCTGCATGTCAGCGTGCAGGAAAGCCTGCGCAGTTATATCGAGGACAATGACCTGACGGCTGGCGCGGCTCTGCCGCCGGAGACTTTCCTGGCGCAGCAATTGGGCGTGGGGCGCAATTCGGTTCGGGAAGCGATCAAGGCGCTGGAATCCGTCGGCATCCTCGAAACACGGCGCGGCATTGGTGTTTTCGTCAAGGAATTCTCGTTCGAGCCGCTTCTGGACAATCTCGCCTATGGGCTGCAGGCGTCGCTGCGTGATGTGGAGGAATTGCTGGAGATCCGTCGCGTACTGGAGACGGGCCTCATCGACAAGACCATCGAAATGATCAGCGACGATGACGTGGCCGAGCTCCGACGCCTTACCGACCGCATGCGCCAGCGCGCTGAGCGCGGCGAAAGCTTCGCCGAGGAGGACCAGCAATTTCATCAGCTTCTGTTCCGCTGCCAAAACAACAAGATGCTGAGTGCGCTGATCGATATCTTCTGGTCCGCCTTCTACAAGGCCTCGGGCTTCGCAAACCTGGCAAGTCCCACGCCCCTGGCGACCTGGCAGGATCACCACGAGATTGCAGAGGCCGTGGCGGCGAGAGATGTCGAAGCGGGCCGCAAGCGCCTGAGCGCACACTATTCCGGCATCCGGAAAGTCATCGCGATCAACCGGCCCGAGGAGGTCGATCCGGTTTAGCGATAGTCGAAATATAAAAGAGGAGGAGAGCATGCATCGACGGAATTTCGGTCGCCTTCTGGCGGCGGGAGCTTTGCTTTTTGCCACGACTGCCGCAATGGTGCCCGCAACGGCCCAGGCGCAAACGGGCAAGACCATTGTCGGCGGGTTCGACGTGGGTCCAGGCGGTTTCCAGGGCAATTTCAACCCGCTGACTGCAACAGCCGGCTTCACCTGGCTTAATACCTATTTCGAGCCGCTGGTCATCTACACATCTGATTTATCGAAGCTTACCGGCGCGCTGGCTTCTGAGTTCACCCTCGGCCAGGACAACCTGACATACACGTTCAAGCTCGCCCAGACGAACTGGCATGACGGCACGCCTTTTACCTCGGCCGACGTCAAGTTCACCCTCGAGCTTGCCAAGAATGCCGAGAGCGGCAGCATTTTTGCCGCGCGGCTTGCCGATATCGCATCGGTCGAGACGCCGGATGCGCGCACGGCAGTCGTCAAGCTCAGCAAGCCGAACTCGGCATTCCTCTCCGTACTGTCGCAGCTGATGATGCTTCCGCAGCACGCACTGTCATCCGTGAACGTCAAGGAGGTCGCCAAGAGCGCGTGGTGGTCCACCAAGCCAGTCGGAACCGGTCCTTTCAAGTTCGTGAAACATGTCAGCGATCAGTATGTCGAACTGGCTGCCTATGATGGCTATCGGGGCGGAAAGCCGAAGGCGGATCGTCTGATCAACCGCTATTTCGCCAATCCGGCAGCGGCCGTCGCGGCCCTCAGGGCAGGGGAGATCCAGTTCACCTTCGCCGAACCCGACGACGCCAAGACCTTCAAGGGCAATGGCGGTTTCCGGGTCATCGAGGGCGATTCCTATGTGGTGAACTATATCGGCTTCAACCACCGCGCCGGAATCTGGAGCGACCTTCGCGTTCGTCAGGCGGTCATGCACGCCATCGACCGAAACGCCATCGTCTCGAGCCTCTTCGGCGGTGCAGCCAAACTCGCCAACTGCGGCTATGTCGCGCCGCAGCTTCTTGCGAAGGATCTGGCCGACTATGCCTACAATCCGCAAAAGGCAAAGGACCTGCTGGCGGAGGCGGGCTGGGAGAAAATCAACGGCAGCAAGCCGATCCCGTGGCTGACCTACTACAATACGCCGCAGGTCGCGAACGTCATGGCGGCGGTGCAGGCAATGCTGGCGCAGGTCGGCGTCAACGTCGTTCCGCGCGCGCTCGACGTTCCGAGCTACAACGGCATCGTGCGAAGCGAAAAATGGCAGGATTTTCCGCTGGTCTATGCGGGGCTGCAGAACGGCCCCAATCCGGGATCGCTCAATGTCGGGCTGAATGCCGCACAGACACCTCCGTCCGGCAATAACATCATGCGCGTCGAAATGCCTCCGCTGACCGATGCGTTGAATGCAGCGATGGCGGAAACCGATCCGGCCAAGGCCGACGGCAGATGGCAGAAGGTCTGCAAGGAAATGAATGCCGCGCTTCCCTGGGGCCCGATGTGGGTTGCAAGCCGCTACGGGGTCGTCTCCAGCAAGCTCAAGGACTTCTTCTGGACGCCCGCTCCAGGCGGTGGCCCGTTCGTCTCCCACCCGGAAAAATGGGATCTCGCTCCGTGATGTGTCGGTAAGCCGAGATGCGGTCCGGCGGGCAAGCCCGACCGCATCTCCTGCGGACCCTGTTGGTGAAAACATGCTGCAATACGTCCTTCGCCGTACGGCTGTCGGCCTGCTGATGCTGCTGGCCCTGACGG
Organism: Neorhizobium galegae; assembly: GCF_021391675.1. Classification (NCBI taxonomy): domain Bacteria; kingdom Pseudomonadati; phylum Pseudomonadota; class Alphaproteobacteria; order Hyphomicrobiales; family Rhizobiaceae; genus Neorhizobium; species Neorhizobium galegae. The sequence continues at coordinate 4,507,487 of NZ_CP090095.1, read as the reverse complement.
TTCTCATCTTCACGTTGCTGCGGCTGACGCCCGGCGATCCGATCGATGCCTATGTCAATCCGTCTGTCCCGATTTCTGCGTCCGATCTCGAGATGCTTCGCACCCGGCTCGGTCTCGAGCGGCCGCTGCCTGTGCAGTATTTCGCCTGGCTCGGCGCGGCCCTTACGGGGGATTTCGGCTATTCCATCCAGTATAACGGCGAAGCGGTGCTGCCGCTTGTCCTGAGCCGCATCGGTCCGACGATCCTGCTGATGTTCAGTGGGCTTGTCATCGCTGTCGTCGTCGGCATCGCAACCGGCATCTTTGCGGCCGTCCGCCGCAACAAGCTGGCCGATCTTTCACTTTCGACGGTGGCATTCGTCGGAATTTCAAGTCCGGCTTTCCTGACCGCCCTGCTGGGGCTCTACGTATTCGCGGTCAATCTGCGCTGGGTGCCGGCCGGCGGCATGTCGACGCCGGGTGCGCCTTTCTCCGTCGGTGACTTGCTGGCGCACCTCATCCTGCCCGCCATCCTGCTTTCGATCGGCCATGGCGCACTGATCATGCGCTACATGCGCTCCTCCCTGCTCGAAGTTCTGTCGCAGGACTATGTGCGCACGGCGCGCGCCAAGGGCGTCCGGGAGTTCTGGGTCATCGTCAAACATGCCGTCCGCAACGCCCTGCTGCCGGTGATCACCCTGATCGGCTCCACCATCGGCATCGCCATCGGGGGCGCGATCTTCATCGAGAGCGTGTTCGACTGGCCGGGCATGGGCCTGCTGATGGTCAATGCCGTCGTCAGACGGGATTATCCGGTCATCATGTGCGCTACGCTGCTGACCGGCGCCTGCGTCATCCTGGTCAACCTGCTTACCGACATCGCCTATGCCGCTGTCGATCCGCGCATCAAGGTGGCATAAGATGGCGAGCTTGACGCATGCCGGCTCCGCCGGTCCCATCCGACGCGCACTTTCCCGCTTTTTCGAAAACGGCGCGGCCGTGGTCGGTTTGGCCATCCTGACCCCGATCCTGGTCCTTACGCTCACTTACGATCTCTGGTGGCTCCACAAGCCCAACGACATAGACCTGCTGGCGATGAACCAGGGGCCGTCGTCGGCCCATTGGCTCGGCAGCGACGGGGTGGGGCGCGATATCATGGCGCGGCTGCTGCAGGGCGGGCGGATTTCGCTTCTGGTGGCGACCGTGTCGATGGCGATCTCCACGTTCCTCGGTTTCTTCATCGGAGCCATCGCCGGCTTTGCCGGGCGTTTCGTTGACGGTGCCGCGATGCGGTTCGTAGATCTCGCGATGACCTTGCCGCCGGTCATTTTCCTCCTGGTTCTCGCCTCGATCGTCGGCAGCGGCATAATGCCGACCATCTTCGTGATTTCGCTGCTGTCGTGGCCGGTTCTCGCCCGCATGGTACGGGCCCGGCTGCTGGAATTGCGCGAACGGGACTTCGTCGTGGCATCCCGGGGCATGGGCGCCGGCCTCTGGCACCTGCTGATCCGGCATGGTCTGCCCAATACGATCGATATTCTCGTGGTCTACGCCACCCTGCAGGTGGCAAGTGGGATCCTGCTGGAGGCGGGTCTCTCCTTCCTGGGTCTTGGGGTCACGCCCCCGGAAGCGAGCTGGGGCAATATGCTCAATGCTGCCCGCGCCACGCATGTGCTCGAAAATTACCCCTGGCAATGGATGTTTCCAGGCGGGGCGCTCGTCTTGACCGTTCTCGCCATCAACTTCGTGGGCGATGGGCTTCGCGATGCCTTCGATCCGCGCTCCGAACTCAAGTGAAAGGTTGAACATGCCTCTCTTCACCGGCGTCATTCCGCCCGTCGTCACTCCGCTCACCACGACTTTCGGGGTGGATTATCCTTCCTTCACGCGCGTCATAGACCATCTGCTCGATGGTGGCGTGCATGGTCTGTTCGTTCTCGGCTCGACCAGCGAGGTCGTGTTTCATGACGAAGCCACGCGCCGCAGCATCATCGAACATGCGGTCGACCAGGTGCGCGGCCGCGTGCCCGTCCTGGTCGGCGTGATAGACCCCACAACCGAGCGCGTGATCGCTCATGCAAAGGTGGCGCAGTCGGCGGGCGCCGACGCGGTTGTCGTCACGGCGCCATTCTATGCCCGGACAAACCAGTCCGAGACCATCGATCACTTCCGCTATATCCGGGAGGCGGTCGACACACCGGTCATCGCCTATGACATCCCTGTCTGCGTCCACACCAAGCTCGAACGCCGGACAACGGTGACGCTTGCCCGCGAAGGCACGATCGCTGGCGTCAAGGATTCGAGTGGCGATGACGGCAATCTTCGCTATGTCATGGCGGACACGGCCGATCTTCCGGATTTCTTCGTCATGACGGGATCCGAGATCGTCGCCGACAGCGTCGTGAACATGGGCGCGCATGGCATCGTGCCGGGCCTCGGGAATGTCGATCCGCACGGTTATGTCCGCTTGTGGGATCTCTGCCAGGCGGGTGATTTTGCCGGTGCGCGGGTGGAGCAGGAACGCCTGTGCCGGCTTTTCGAGATGGTCGGGGTCAGCCTGGCGCGGACCAGTGCGGGCTCTGCCGGAGTGGGGGCCTTCAAGACCGCCATGCGCAGGCTTGGGGTCATCGACACCAATGTCATGGCCCGCCCGCAACGATCCCTGAACGACGAAGAGGCGGCCGTCATCGACGGCATCCTGCGGCAAACCGGGCTTCTGGATTGACGATGAGTGCAGAGCCGATCCTCGAAATTTCCGGGCTCAAGACGGTGTTCCGCATCGGCGATCGGGAGATCGTCGCCGTGCGGGACCTCAGCCTTGCCGTGGCGACGGGAGAGACTGTGGCGCTGGTTGGCGAATCCGGCTCGGGAAAGTCGGTGACCAGCTTGTCGATCATGGGTCTTCTGCCGCGCGGCGTGGGCCGGATCGCTGCGGGTACGCTCCGGTTGAAGCGCAAGACGGGCGAAGTCGTCGAACTGCAGACTATTGACGGTGACACCCTGCGCCGGGTGCGCGGCAATGATATCGGCATCGTTTTTCAGGAGCCGCTGACCAGCCTCAATCCGGTTTTTACGATCGGCGAACAGATTGCCGAGCCGATCCGAATCCATATGGGCAAATCCCGTCAGGAGGCCTTGTCGGATGCGATCCAGCGGCTGGAGGATGTCGGCATTCCCGATCCGCGCCGACGTGCCCGGCAATATCCGCACGAACTCTCCGGCGGCATGCGGCAGCGAGCGACCATTGCCATGGCGCTCGCTTGCAATCCGACGTTGTTGATTGCCGACGAGCCCACGACGGCCCTTGATGTCACCATCCAGGCGCAGATCCTCGACTTGCTCGGACGGCTGCAGAAGGAACGCGGCATGGGCATGTTATTCGTCACCCACAATCTCGGGGTCGTTGCCGAGATCGCCGACCGTGTGGCCGTCATGTATGCCGGTTCGCTCGTCGAGACGGGTAGCGTGGCGCGGGTCTTCTCCCATCCGCGCCATCCCTATACCAAGGGGCTGATGCGTTCGGTGCCGCAGCTTGGAACCGCGACGCTTCTTCGGGAGGCGGGCACTCCGCTGCCGACCATCGCAGGGTCGGTTCCGAGCCTCATGGACCTGCCGCCAGGCTGTCCTTTCGCTCCCCGCTGTCCCTACCGCATAGAGGCCTGTTCAGAGGCCTACCCGGCGTTGGCAGACGCCGGCGAGGGGCAGTTCAGCCGCTGCATTCGATGGCAGGAGATCTGACCGATGTCACAGGAATTTCTCCTCGAAGTGAACCGGCTGGGCAAGGATTTCGCCCCGGTGGCATTTGCCCGCGGACCGGTCGTCCGCGCCGTCCAGGATGTCTCCTTCAACATCAGACGCGGCGAAGTCGTCGGGCTGGTTGGAGAATCCGGCAGCGGCAAGACCACCATCGGCCGCATGGTCGCGCAACTGATCGAACCTACCTCTGGCAGTATCCGTTTTGAAGGCTCGGAAACGACGAGCCTGACGCGCCGCGAACTCCGCGGCCTGCATGCGCGCGTCCAGTATATTTTCCAGGATCCCTTCGCCAGCCTCTCGCCGCGGATGACGATCGGCGAAATCCTCGCGGAAGGACTGGATATCCAGCGGATCGGCAGCAGATCGGAGCGGGCCGCAAAAGCTGCCCAGGCCCTCGCCTCGGTAGATCTGCCGCCCGATGCGATTTCCCGCTACCCGCACGAGTTTTCCGGCGGCCAGCGCCAGCGCATAGGCATCGCACGGGCGCTGATGCTTGCGCCCGACCTGATCGTCGCCGATGAACCGGTGTCGGCGCTCGACGTGTCGGTCCAGGCGCAGATCGTCAATCTGCTGCGCGACCTGCAGATGCGGCTCTGTCTGACCATGCTGTTCATCGCGCACGATCTCGCGGTGGTCGAATATGTCGCCGATACGGTAATCGTGCTCTATCTCGGCCGGATCATGGAAATGGCGCCGAGCCGCGAGCTTTACGCCAGCCCGCAGCATCCATACACGCGCGCCCTGCTTTCGGCTGTCCCGTCGCCGGACCCCTCGCGGCATGCGAACCGGCAGATCCTCAAAGGTGATATCCCAAGCCCCGCCAATCCCCCAAGCGGCTGCGTCTTTCGTACCCGTTGTCCGGTTGCGATCGAAGCCTGCGCGAACGTCGTGCCGCCACTCAGGGAAGGGACGAAAGGACATTTCAAGGCCTGCATCCGGGACGATTTGGACTGATCCGGCAGAGCAGGAAGGGTCTTCACCCGTGACTTGCTGAGCCGCATCGCGCGAGGCTGACGACGTTGCTGCGTGCGATGAAAAGCATGCTTTTAAACTGGGCTTAAGAGCGATGCCGCTGCCCCCGCCGAGGGCGAACTTCAGTCGTCCAGGTCGACGGCGCAGGTGTTGAGGTCGCCCAGTTCATCATCCTGCTGGTTACCAATTTTTTCTGCTGCGCCACCCATTCGGGACCGATCTCTCACACCGTGAGCTATGCGGTGACCTGCGGCATTCCGATGAAGGACTGGCGGGCATGGGTGGGCGTGTCGTCTTCGGCATCCTTGGAGACCGGTTCGGCGCCAAGCAGGTTCTCGTTCTCGGCCTGCACGGGCGACCGGCGGCGACCTCGGCGAGACAAAGGCATCGCGGATATCGGCTGCGAGGAGATAGAAGACGCTGCTGCGGGTTTTGCGACGAAGGCGCCTTGTTTTTTGAGATCGACGTTCTCTATAGATGGAGATGGCGAGGTTTTTCCGAATGCAAAGCAATGAGATCGCGGCTCTGGTCAATCGCGTGGCGATGGGTGATCGCAAAGCGTTCGCGTCGTTGTATAATGCGACGAGCCCGAAACTATTTTCGATCTGCCTGCGTATCTTGAAAGACAGGGCCGACGCGGAAGAAGCGCTCCAGGAAATCTATGTCAGGCTCTGGCAGCGCTCCAGGACTTTTGCAGCCGATACCGGTTCGCCCCTGGCCTGGTTGGCGGCGATCGCGCGTAATCATGCGATCGACATCCTCCGGGCCAGGAAGCCTGTCACAGAGGACCTTGACGATGCCTACGACCTTGCCGACGACGGCACGCTCGATCCCGAACAGCAGGTGGCCAATGCGGATGAAGGCCGTCGCATCGACAGGTGCATGCAGGAGCTCGACTCCGTGCATGCGCGTGCGGTTCGACGTGCCTATGTGGAAGGTTTGAGTTATCTTGAACTGGCGGAAGAATTGAAGGTACCGTTGAATACGGTGCGCACGTGGCTGCGCCGGAGCCTTCTGAAATTGAGAGAGTGCATGGAGCGATGACGTCGGGCGAACAAAGTCAGGGCAGGCGGCCGCAGGACGAGATCCTGGCCGGCGAATATGTGCTCGGCGTCCTGTCGCTCGAGGCCCGCCGCGCCGTGGAGCAGCGGATCGCCAACGACCGCGCTTTTGCCCGGATCGTCGAACGGTGGCAGGCGGACCTTGCTTCATTCAACGACGATTATGAGGACGTGGTGCCGGGCCAGGCGATTTTCGGCCGGATCGAAACGCGGCTCTTCGGCCCTGCCCGGGTTGCTGGGCCCTCATGGGGTCTGTGGAATTCCGCGCTGTTCTGGCGACGGCTCTCATTCGCCACGACGGCGGTTGCGGTGGCTGCCGTCGTCTATGCATCGGGCGTGATCCCGGGGCAGCAGGGATCTGCGCCGCTGGTGGCGGAATTGTCCTCGACCGATAGCCAGATCAACCTGCTTGCCTCCTACGATGCCGGCAACGGGCGTTTGCGGATCGTACCGGTCGCGGCCGGCGGTCGTGAAGAGAAGTCGCTGGAGCTCTGGCTGGTGCCCGGAAGCGGCAACCCGCGGTCTCTCGGTGTCTTTGAGCCGGATCAGGCAGGTGAGCTCGTGATACCTGCCGATCTGCGCCGCAACCTGACCGAGGGCGCGACGCTTGCCGTCAGCCTCGAACCGTTCGGCGGCTCGCCGACCGGTGTGGCGACCGGTCCTGTCATAGCGAGCGGCGCCGTGCGCAGACCTTGACGCCGAAGCTGACGATCAGGCCGCGGTTTCGCCGATATCCCAATAGAGCCCGGCCATCATCGCGAGGCCCTCGCGGACGATCGAGATCGGCAGGTGCTCGTTCGGCGCGTGCTGCAGGCAGCCCGGATAGGAATGCGGAATCCAGATGGTCGGCAGGCCGAGCAGGTCGGAAAAGATGTTGTTCGGCAGCGAGCCGCCGAGATTAGGCAGGATCGCCGGCGGGGCGCCGACGGTTTTTTCAATCGAAGCCGCCACGCGCCTGACCCATGGATGATCAGGATCGAGGCGGCTGGCGGGGAAAATCGCGTCGGTTGGATCCTTGACCACGACGCGGTCGTAAGCTGCGTCCTTCAGCGCTTTGCGGACGGCCGGGACGACCGCATCCGGATCAACGCCGACCGGGAAGCGGAGCTGCATGCGGGCGCGTGCCTTGGGCGGGATCGCGTAGAGCGGCTGGGCGAGATTGCCGCATTCCATCTCCATCACCTCGAAGGAACTCCAGGCGAAGACCTTCTCCTCGGGCGTCAGGCCCGGCTCGCCCCACCAGGGCTCGACCGGCGGATCGCCGGCGGCGGGCGTGATGTGGCAGTGCTTCAATGCTGCACGGACGTTTTCCGGGATCGACCCCGGCGTCATCTCGGGCACCTTGATCTGGCCGGTACGGCCGACCAGTGCGGTGATCGCATGGCAGAGTTCGATGCCGGGATTGGAGAGGATGCCGCCCCAGTTGCCGGAATGCTGGAAACTCTCGCGGGCATTGATCTCCATATGGAAGGACATGCCGCCGCGGGCGCCGAGGAAAATGGTCGGGCGGTCGAGCGCGAGACGTGGGCCGTCCGAGGCGATGAAGACGTCCGCCTTCAGCTCGTCCCGATGCGCTGCGCACATTTCCTCCAGTCCCAGCGATCCGGATTCTTCGCCCATCTCGATCAGGTATTTGAGGTTGAAGCCGAGCGAACCCTTTGTCGCGAGCAGCGCCTCGACGGCGGCGAGGTTCACCGCATGCTGGCCCTTGTTATCAGCGGTACCACGGCCATACCAGGAGCCGTTCCTTTCGGTCATCTCGAAGGGCGAGAGGCCTGTCTCCCACTGGCCGTCCAGGCCGGCGACGACATCGCCATGGCCATATTGCAGGACGGTGGTGAAGTGTGGATCCTCGATGCGTTCGGCGAGCAGAAACGGGCCGGGTGCCGTGTCGTTCTCGTAGATTTTGGTGGTGAAGCCGAGCCGCTCGAAAAAGGGCTGCATGTCTTCGGTGACGTAGCGCCAGAGGTCCGGCCTGTTGGCGGCGACGCGGCTGGCGGAAGGGATTGCCACGCGCCTGCGCAAGGTTTCCTTGAAGGAGCCGTCATCGAGATAGCCGATGGCCTTGTCGATCGTTGCTTGGCGGGAGGCGGTCGTCATCGGGGCATCCTTGGACATTCAGGCGGTCTTGACCTCGGCGGCAGGCGGGAAGACCGATGCGTTGGAGAGGTCGAGATCGAAATGGCAGCGGAACATGCCGCCGGTCTCGGTTGCCTTCTGCGGCGGTACGGTGTTGCGGCAAATATCCTGCGCGAACGGACAGCGGGTGTGGAAACGGCAGCCGGAGGGCGGGAAGGCCGGGTTCGGCAGCTCGCCGGCGATCGGATGCAGCGAGCGGTCGCTGGTATCCATGTCCGGCGCGGCATCGATCAGCAGGCGGGTATAGGGATGGCGCGGCTTGCGGAACAACTCCACTGACGTCGCCTCCTCGACCAGCTCGCCGAGATACATGACGCCGATCCGGTCCGCCATGATGCGCACGACCGAGAGATTGTGGGTGATGAACAGGCTGGTGAGGTGCAGGTTCTTCTGAAGGTCGCGCAGCAGATTGAGGATCTGCGCCTGCACCGACACGTCGAGCGCCGAGGTCGGCTCGTCGAGGATCAGGAATTCCGGCTCACCGGCAAGCGCCCGGGCAATGCAGATGCGCTGCCGCTGGCCGCCTGAGAATTCCTGCGGATATTTTTCAGCATCGGCCGCGGAAAGGCCGACCTGGACCAGCAGTTCGTCGACACGGGCGCGGATGGCGGCGCGGCCATTGCGCAGCTTATGTACCCGGATCGGCTCGGCGATAATGTCCTCGATCGTCCAGCGGCCGTTGAGCGAGGAATAGGGATCCTGGAAGATCATCTGCAGGCGCGGCTTGTTGCCGGATGCGTTCGGCGGGAAACTGATTTCGCCGGATGTCGGCGCCATCAGGCCGGAGACAAGGCGCGCCAGCGTGGACTTGCCGCAGCCGCTTTCGCCGACCAGGCCCATGGTCTCGCCATGGTGGACTGTGAGGCTGACGTCGCTGACGGCCTTGGTGCCGCCGGTCTCGTTCTTCTTCAGCCGCTCGAGGAGGCTCTGGTTGCGGCGATAGACCTTGCTGACGTGATTGAGGATGAGGAAATCGGAAGCGCTCATGCGGTCACCCTTTCCAGCGGATGGAAACAGGAAAAGGCAGAGCTTTCCTCATGATAAAGCGGCGGAATGGTCGCGCGGCAATCGCCTTCAGCCCTGAAACAGCGCGGATTGAAGGCGCAGCCGGGCGGAACGGCTCCAAGGCCTGGCATGGCGCCGGGGATCTGGTCGAGCCGCATCTCGCCCGTGGCCGACGGCATCGGCGTCGCACGGATCAGGCCGCGCGTATAGGGATGTTTCGGCGCATTGAAGAGTTCGCCGACCGGGCTGATCTCGGCGACGCGGCCGGCATAAAGCACCGCGACGCGATCGGCCATCTTGGCGATGACGCCGAGATCGTGGGTGATCAGCATCATGCTGACATTGCTTTCGCGATGCAGGTCTCGCAGCAGTTCGAGGATATGGGCCTGGACCGAGACGTCGAGCGCGGTGGTCGGCTCGTCGGCGATGACGAGTGCCGGATCGGCGCAGAGTGCCAGCGCGATCACCACGCGCTGCCGCATGCCGCCGGAAAGCTGGTGGGGAAAACGCTTGAACTGAACGTCCGGATTGGGCAGGCCGACGCGGTCGAGCCAATCCAGCGCCCTTTTTTCGTCTGGTTGCCGCCGAGTTTCAGATGCGCCTGGATGGTGTCGCAGAGCTGCTGGCCGATGGTGATCACCGGGTTGAGGCTGGTCATCGGGTCCTGGAACACGAACCCGATCCGGCCGCCGCGCACGCTGCGCATCGCTTTCGGGGAAAGCTGGTCGAGACGGGTGCCGGCAAGGGTGATGGTGCCGCCGGTCCGTTTCAGCGGCGGCACGAGGAGGTCGATGATCGCAGCACCGGTGATCGACTTGCCGGCGCCGGATTCGCCGACGATGCCGAGCACTTCGCCGGGATTGACGAAAAAGGAGACCTTGTCGAGTGCGGTGACCAGACCTCCGTCGCGGTTGATGGTCACGGTCAGATCGCGGACGTCGAGGAGCGGAGTGGTTGACGTCATCATGAGCGGCCCCGCAGGCGCGGATTGTAGACGTCGCGCAGGTGGTCGCCGAGGATATTTACCGACACGACGAAGAGGACGAGGATCAGGCAAGGCCAGACCGAGATCCACCATTCGCCCGACTGCAAAAAATTGTTGCCGTTGCGGATCAGCGTGCCGAGAGAGGGCGAGGTGACCGGAATGCCGATGCCGAGAAAGCTCAAGGTCGCCTCCGTAATGATGGCGATGCCGAGATTGATGGTGGCAATGACGAGGACCGGCGCCATCACGTTCGGCAGGATGTGCAGGACGATAATGGAAAGGTTGCTGCGGCCGGTGATGCGGGCGGCCGAGACATAGTCCTGGTCGCGCTCGATCATCACGGAAGAGCGGATGGTGCGGGCATACTGGACCCAGAAGGCAATGCCGATCGACATCACGACGATGGCGATCGCGGTGCCGACGCTGCGCTCGGTGCCGAGCACTGCGCGGGCGGCACCATCGATGATCATTGCGAGCAGCAGGGCGGGATAGGCAAGCTGCACGTCGGCAACGCGCATGATGAAGGCATCCACCTTGCCGCCGACGAAGCCGGCGATCAGGCCGAGGCTGCCGCCGAGGACGAGGCCGATGGTGACGGAGAGGAAGCCGACGATGATCGAGGTGCGCATGCCATAGGCCATGGCGGTGATCAGGTTGCGGCCCTGGTCGTCGGTGCCGAGCGGGAAATCGGGAGAACCGTCCGCCATCCATGCCGGCGGAATGAAGCTGTCCAGCACCGACATGCCGGAGAATTCGAACGGGTTCAGCGAGAACAGCGGCACGACGAAAGCGTAGATCAGCAGCGCGATGATCACGATCGCGCACAAAGTGGGGCCGGGTGCCCTGCGCATGGCGCGCAGAAGCTTGGCGCCTCTGCTGCGGCGAGCGGGGCCGGCCGCGGGAGTGTTGACGACAGGCGTCATGATTGCCTCCTCAACACGCGGGCGTCGATCAGCGGATAGAGCAGTTCGACGACCAGATTGATGACCATGAAGACCAGGCCGACGAAGATCAGGTAGATGGCGATGACCGGAATGTCGGCACCCTGGATCGATTGCAGGAAGAGCGAGCCGAGGCCCGGCCAGGCGAAGACGTTTTCCGTCACCACCGAAAAGGCGATGATATTGCCGAGCTGCAGGCCGAGCATGGTGATGACGGGCAGCAGCGTGTTCCTGATGGCGTAGACATACCAGATGCGCGCTTCCGACAGACCGCGGGCGCGGGCAAAGCGGATATGTTCGCTCTGGCCGACTTCCATCAGCTGGGTGCGCAGCATGCGGATGATGAAGGCGACCTGGAAGGTGGAAAGGGTCGCTGCCGGCAGGAGGATCGCCCGCCAGCCGGAGACGCTGAGAAGCCCGGTCTTCCAGAAGCCGAGATCGATTACCGTGCCGCGTCCGAACGAGGGAAGCAGGCCGAGCTGTACGGAAAACACCGCGATCAGCAGGATGCCAACGACGAAATTCGGGAGCGTGATGCCGGCCGTCGAGATCAGCATGATGAAGCGGCCAAACAGCGAGTTCGGATTGACGCCGCAATAGATGCCGGCCGGCACGCCGACCACGATGGTGATCAGCAGGCTGACGAAGGCGAGCTCGACGGTGGCGGGCAGCCGTTCGGCGATCAGGTTGGCGACCGGATCCTGGGTGCGATAGGAAAAGCCGAAATCGCCCTGCAGCATATTGCCGATGAAATGCAGGAACCGCGTCCAGAGGGGCTGGTCGAGGCCGAGCTTGGCGATCAGTTCCAGCCGCTCGTTGACGGTCGCGTCGGCAGAGAGGAGGGCCGCCAGCGGGTCGCCGATATTGGCGACCAGCAGGAAGGCGATGAAGCTGATCACGAGCAGGACGATGACCGTCTGCACGATCCGTGACGCGGCATAATTCAGCACAACAAATTCCTCAGCAGCAGCTATCCCCGAGCTGGTCGAGGAAGGCGGTGCATTTCTCGAGCTCGGAAATGGCGACCGACTCGTCCGGCTGATGGGCATCGGCGATATCGCCCGGACCGATGACGACCGAAGGGACGCCGGCGATCTGGAAAATGCCCGCTTCCGTGCCATAGGAAACATAGCGGGGTTCGGTGCGGCCGAGAAGCGCCAATAATTCCGCATCGAGCGCAGGATCGTTGTTGGGTTTAAGGCCCGGGATGCTGGCCTGGACATCGAAGACGATACCGCAGGACGGATCGATCGCCTTCATGGCCGGCTCAAGCTTTTCGGCGGCAAAACGCTTCATTCGGTCCAGCACGTCATAGGTGTTCTGGCCCGGGATGAGGCGCATCTCCCAGAAGAATTCGCATTTCTCCGAGACTATATTGCCGGCTATGCCACCGTGGATGACATTGACCTGGGTGGTCGAATAGGGCGGGTCGAGCCCTTCGAACCGTGGGCCGTTGCGCATGTCCTCTCGAATGCGGTTGATCTCGGCGATCATGTCGCCGGCGACCATGACGGCGTTGACGTAGCGGTCCGGCTGGGAGGAATGGCCGGGCTTGCCCTTGATGCGGCACCAGCCGATCAGGCCGCCCTTGTGGGCCGCGATCATGTCCATGCTGGTGGCTTCGCCAATGACGGCAAGACGGGGCTTCAGGTCGCTTGCGCCAACCCATTCGGCCATCGAGCCGACACCGGTGCAGCCGACTTCCTCGTCATAGGAAAAGGCGAGATGGATCGGTTTCTTGAGGTTCTTCTTCGCGATGCCGGGCACGGCCGCAAGACAGCAGGCAAGAAATCCCTTCATGTCGGTGGCGCCGCGGCCGATCAGGCGGCCGTTGGCTTCGCGCAGCGTCCACGGGTCGCCCGTCCAAGCCTGGCCTTCGGTCGGCACCACATCCGTATGGCCGCTGAAGATGATGCCGCCGGGCGCTTCCGGGCCGATCGTGATCAGCACGTTTGCCTTGTCGCCCTCGGGATTGGCAAAGCGCCGGACACGCCCCCCGAAGGGGGCGGTCTGGGCTTCGACATGTTTGATCAGGTCGAGGTTGGAAACGGCACTGACGGTCGGGAAAGCAACGAGACCGGCAAGCTGGCGCGAGATATCGGATGCAATCGTCATTATTTCACCGTGAAATAGCGCAGCGGGTAGGCAAGGTCGGCAGGCTGGACAACGGTGACGTTGTCCTTGACGCCCCAGAGAATGTTCAACTGGTGCAGAGGAATGAAGGCGACATCGGCTTTCATGAGCTTGAAGGCCTGGGTGATGTATCCGGTGCGCTTGGCCTGGTCGGTTTCCTTGCCGATCAGGTCGATCAGCTTGTCGACTTCCGGATTGGAGTAACCGCCGATGTTGAAGGCGCCGAGGCCGCTCTTGGCGTCACGGGTGGCGGCGATCGAGGTCAGGAAGATGTGCGCGTCATAGGTGGCCGGCGAATAACCGAGCATCGCCATACTGGTGTTGTATTCCGGCGGGTTGACCTGGGTTGCCCACTTGGCGGTCGGCTGGGCGCGCGGATCGACCTTGATATTGATGCGGGCGAGCGAGGCGGCGACCGCAAGGCAGGTCGCCTCGTCGTTCATGAAACGGTCGCTGGTGCAATCCAGCGTCACGGAGAAGCCGTTTTCGTAGCCGGCTTCCTTCATCAGCGCCTTGGCCTTGTCGACATCCGGTTTCACCGGCGCGCCGAGGGCGGCATCGAAACCGTTGACTTCCTTGCCGATCGGCAGGCCGACCGGGACCGAGAAATTGCGCATGATGCGCTTCTGGATCGCGCCGGTATCGATCGCCAGTTCCATCGCCTGGCGAACCTTCAACTCCTTGAAGGGGTTCTTGGTCTTTTCGCTGCCGAAGATCAGGCTGTCGCGCGCCACGTCCGGCTGGATGTAGATGGTGCGAAGGTCCGGGCCGGCCTGCATGTGCAGCTTCGGATCGTTCTCGATGCGCTCGGCATCCTGCGGCGGTACGCCGTCGATCATATCGACTTCGCCGGAAACGAGAGCGGACACGCGGGTCGATGGGTTGGGGATGACGAAGAACGTCGCGTTGTCGACATTGCCGGTCTTCTTGTCCCACCAGCCGGGGTTCGGTGCAAAGACCGTCTTCACGCCCGGATCGCGCTCCTTGATGATGTAGGGGCCGGTGCCCATGGCATTGCGGTTCGCGAAGGTTTCGGTGGCGTTGTTGGCGGCACCCGGCTGTACGGTGTTGTTCGCTTCGGCCCATTCCTTGTCCATGATGTACCAGTTGGTGATCTGGTTCGGCAGGATCGGGTTGATGGCGCGGGTCTTGATGCGGATCTTGTAATCGTCAACCTTCTCGATCGAGGCGATCGAATTGAGGTTTGCCTTGATGCCGCCGGCCTGGCCGCGGGTCAGCGAGAAGACCACGTCATCGGCGGTAAAGGCATTGCCGTTCGAAAATTTCACGTCCTTGCGGAGATTGAATTCCCAGGTCGTGCCGTCGATCTGCTTCCAGTCGGTCGCAAGTGCCCCCTCGATCTTCTGCTCGGCGTTACGGCGCACAAGCGGCTCGTAGACATTGGCAAGAACGGCGAAGATCAGCGTGTTCGAGACCGCATGCGGATCCAGCGTGTAGGCATCGAGCGGGCCGGCGAATTTGAAATCCGCTGCCTGGGCCATGCCGCCAAGCGGAGCGGCAATCGCGGCTACGGCGATCGTGCCCAGCAGCATCTTACGTTTGAATGCGGAAAACGAGAAAGACATCATGATCTCCTAAGCGCGACACGAGGCAGTCGGAATACGGGACAACGATGTGGAAGATATTTTATGCCTAAAATATCTAGACGGAGTTAGCTCTGAAAGTGTGAGCACGCAGCGTTCCCAGTCGTTGTTTGAGATGCCTACTTGCGAGGCTTGGGCAAACAATAGGCGATTTAAGGAAACATGCAAGCATGTTTGATCAAATGAGCGTAACTCTTTTGGCTGGGCAAATCACCGGCGCGCGGAAGCGCTTCCGAAGCGCCGAGCCAATCAGAATATCATAGATATTTCAAATATTTATAGGCTTCTTTTTGTCTGGCAGCGCTCAGGCCTTGGCAAACATCGGGCCGCCTTTGTGAGCGGGGAAACCGTAGCCGTTGATCATTACCAGGTCGATATCGCTGGATCTCGCGGCGATCCTTTCCGCCAGCAGCGCCTCGCCTTCCAAAGTCATCGCGCCGAGCATTCTTTCGAGAATTTCGTCTTTCGAAAATGCACGGGGGACGATGCCCTTTTTGGCTCGGGCGGCTTCTATGATGGCGGTCACTTCGGGATCGATCGTCCGCTTGCCGTCGGAGTAAGCGTACCAGCCTCGGCCGGCCTTCTGGCCCAGGCGGCCCGCTTCGCAGAGCGTATCGGCAATCTCGACATAACGCGCCGAACGGTTGCGGGTAGCGGCCTGCCGCTTGCGGCGCGCCCAGGCGATTTCAAGACCAGCCATGTCATAGACGGCGAAGAGACCCATCGGGAAACCGTAGTCCTCCAGTGCAGCGTCGATCTCGTGCGGCAGGGCGCCGTCTTCCAACAGGAACTCGGCTTCGCGGCGATAGGCGGAAAAGATGCGGTTGCCGATGAAGCCTTCGGTGACGCCGGTGACGACCGGCAGTTTGCGCAGTTTCTTGGCGACCGCCAGTCCCGTCGCCAGCACGTCCGGCGCGGTCTTGGCGCAGCGCACGACTTCGAGCAGGCGCATCACGTGGGCGGGCGAGAAGAAGTGCAGGCCGAGCACTCGTTCCGGGTGGGCGGTGGCGGCGGCGATCTCGTCCGGGTTCAGGTAGCTGGTATTGGTCGCCAGCACGGCATCCGGGCGGATGACCTTGTCGAGACGCTGGAAGAGGTCGGTCTTGACGGCGAGGTCGTCGAACACGGCTTCGACGACGAGATCGCAGGGAGCGAGATCGACATCTTCCGCGGTCACGGAAAGCCGCGCCTTCTGGGCTTCGAAGCCGGCCTGGTCGAGGCGGCCCGAGGCGACGTTGCGTTCCAGCAGGCCGATGATGCGCTCGCGGCCCTTTTCGGCAGCTTCGACAGTCTGATCGAGGCCGATCA
Source organism: Neorhizobium galegae (assembly GCF_021391675.1). Classification (NCBI taxonomy): domain Bacteria; kingdom Pseudomonadati; phylum Pseudomonadota; class Alphaproteobacteria; order Hyphomicrobiales; family Rhizobiaceae; genus Neorhizobium; species Neorhizobium galegae. The sequence goes on along the minus strand of NZ_CP090095.1, from coordinate 4,491,604 downwards.
CCGAATAACCGGCACCAAGGGCTGCGACGGCGATGCCGCTGCCCATCAGGCCAAGGCCGCAGATGCCGATCGCCTCGACCGGGCGAGGTTCGACGCCTTCCAGACCCACGACCTTCGAGGATTCCCGTTCGGCGAAGAAGACATGGCGAAGGGCCGCCGCCTCGCGACTGTCGCGGAGTGTGAGGAAGGTGGCACGTTCGTCCGCCAGGCCTTCGGCGAGCGGGCGATTGGACGAGGTGACAAGCCGGACCGCTTCCGCGGGCGCCTTCTGGCCGCGCGCCTTGGCGAGGATTTTGACTGAAGCCTTTTCGACCTCGGCCGGATCGACAGCGGCGACGGTCAGATCGCCCGTGCGGCGGAGAGGTTTGCCGGGCAATGCCGAAGCAGCGGATATTGCAGCGTCGACGAGATCGCCTGCGGCCACCTCGTCGATGATCCCGAGCTTCAGGGCTTCGTCGGCCTTCACGGAACGCCCCGAGGTGATCAGGTCGAGTGCCGCCGGGATGCCGATCAGGCGCGGCAGGCGTTGCGTGCCGCCGGCGCCGGGTACGATGCCGAGTTTGACTTCCGGCAAGCCAACCTGTGCTGCCGGCGAAGCCACTCGGTGGTGGCAGGCAAGCGCAACTTCGAGACCGCCGCCGAGTGCTGCACCGTTCAGCGCAGCGACCACGGGCTTCGACAGGCCTTCGATCTTCTCGATGACCGCCGGCAAGGTCGGTTCCATGGCCGGCTTGCCGAATTCCTTGATGTCGGCGCCGCCGATGAATGTCTTTCCGGCGCCGGTGACGACGACTCCGGTCACATCGTCGGCCGTTTCGGCATGGGCGAGAGCCTTTTCCAGCCCGCTGCGGACATCGACGGAGGTGGCGTTGACCGGCGGATTGTCGATCGTGACGACCAGAACTCCGTTGCGGGTCGCGGCTGAAACCGTGGCGGAAAATTCGGTCGTCTTGCTCATGACTGCCTCAGGACGGAATGACGGCGGTGGCCTGGATTTCGATCTTGGCGCGGTCTTCCACCAGCGCCACGACCTGCATCGCGGCCATGGCCGGAAAGTGCTTGCCGATGATTTCCCGGTAGACCTGGCCGATGCCCTTCAGGTTGCCGAGATATTCGGCCTTGTCGGTAAAATACCAGGTCATGGTGGTGATGTGCTCGGGTCCGGCGCCGGCCTCGGCCAGCACGGCGACGACGTTCTGCAGCGTCTGCCTGACCTGGCCGACAAAATCGTCGGTCTCGAACTGGCATTGGCCATTCCAGCCGATCTGCCCGCCGACGAAGACCTGGCGGCCGTTGGCGGCGACGCCGTTGGCGTAACCGATCGGTTTTGCCCAGCCTTCAGGCTGCAGGATGGTGTGCATTATTCTTCTCCAAATGCTGTGTCAGCGCGGCGCGCATATCGTCTGGCCAGGGAATGGCCTTGTGGGTTTCGTTCGAGGTGGCGACGAGCCGCTGCTTCGCAGTCCAGAGCAGCCGGTCCCCGGCCCGCACCTCGTATTCGAGATCGACAGAGCTGTTGCCGATCCGCATAACCTTGATGGTGAAATCCATCATATCGCCATGGTAGCCTGGGCTCTTGAACGCGACGTCCAGCGTCACGGTCGGCACGCCAATCTTGCGGCGACTGATCATTTCCGGCCAGGGCGAGCCGATCGCGCCGAAAAATTCCTCGCAAACGCCGACCATGATGTTCAGATAGGAGGGGAAATAGGCGATGCCGGAAGGGTCGCAATCTCCAAAATTCAATCGGCGGGAGGTCGTGTAAGCCATGATCGTCCTCAGGCCTTCAACAGTTCGCGGGCGATGATGAGCTTCTGGACCTCGGTCGCGCCCTCATAGATGCGCAGCGCCCGGATCTCGCGATAAAGGCTCTCGGTGATCTCGCCGCTTTTCACACCGCGGCCGCCAAAGATCTGCACCGCGCGGTCGATGACGCTTTGGGCGTTTTCCGTCGCCACCATCTTGGCCATTGCAGCCTCCTTGGTGGTCGGCAGGCCCTGTACGTCACGACGCCAGGCGGCGCGGTAGGTGAGGAGTGCTCCGGCATCGATCTGCGCCGCCATGTCGCCGAAAGCGGCCTGGGTGAGTTGCAAATCGGAGAGGTGATTGCCGAACATCGGCCGCGCCTTGGCGTAGGCAATCGCTTCGTCCAGGGCTCGCTTGGCAAAACCGAGCGCTGCGGCGGCGACGGAGGCGCGAAAAATGTCGAGCGTGCGCATGGCGATCTTGAAGCCTTCGCCCGGCGCACCCAGCAGGCGTGAAGCCGGGATGCGGCAGTTTTCGAAGCGGATCGTTGCCAGCGGATGCGGGGCGATGACGTCGATGCGCTCGGCGATCGAGAAGCCGGGGTCATCGGCGAACACGACGAAGGCGGAAATGCCGCGCGTGCCGGGCGCTTCGCCGGTGCGGGCGAAGACCGTGTAGATATCGGCGATGCCGCCGTTGGAGATCCAGGTCTTCTCGCCATCGAGGATATAGTGGTCGCCATCTCTGCGGGCGGCGCAGGCCATGGCGGCGACATCCGAACCGGCTTCCTTTTCCGACAGTGCGAAGGCGGAGATCCATTCGCCGGACTGCGCTTTCGGCAGAACCTTGCGGCGCAGCTCTTCCGAACCGGACAGGCCGATAGCGCCAGTGCCGAGGCCCTGCATGGCGAAAGCGAAGTCGGCAAGGCCGTCATGCCAGGCAAGCGTTTCGCGGGTGAGGCAGGCGGCGCGGCTGTCGATCGGCTGGCTGCCACCGGCGCCGGTGGCGGCGTCGAGAAGGCCGGCGTTTCCGAGCGCTTTGACGATCGCGCGGCAGGCGCCGTCCGTATCCGAATGGTCGATAAGGCTGAGCGCGCCGGATGCCGCGAAGGCATCCAGTTTTTCGGCGAGCGCCTTGTGTCTGTCGTCGAAGAAAGGCCAGTCGAGGAAATCGCGTGCCGGTCCTTTGAGCGTCGTGGGATTGGCCATCAGTCGCCCTCGAAAACCGGCTTGCGCTTTTCGGCGAAAGCCTCGAAGGCGCGGCGGAAATCCTTGGTCGCCATGCAGATCGCCTGCGCCTGGGCTTCGGATTCGATCATCTCTTCGATGCCCATCGCCCATTCCTGGTTCAGCATGGTTTTGGTCATCGTGTGTGCGAACCACGGACCATTCGCCAGCGAATGGGCGAGCTTGACGGCCTCTGCCTCGACCGCGTCCTGCGGGTGAAGGGCGTTGAAGAAGCCCCATGCATGGCCTTCATCGGCGCTCATCGAACGGCCGGTGAAGAGCAGTTCGGCGGCGCGGCCCTGGCCGATGATGCGTGGCAGAATCCCGCAGGCGCCCATGTCGGCTCCGGCAAGGCCGACGCGGGTGAAGAGGAAGGCGGTCTTGGTTTCGGGCGTCGCCAGCCGCATGTCTGAGGCCATGGCGAGGATCGCGCCTGCCCCCATGCAGATGCCGTCGACCGCAGCGACGATCGGCTGTGGGCATTTCTTCATGGCCTTGACGAGATCGCCGGTCATGCGGGTGAAAGCGAGCAGGTCCGGCATCGCCATATGGGTCAGCGGCTCGATGATTTCGAAGACGTCGCCGCCGGAGGAAAAATTGCCGCCGGCGCCGGTCAGGACGATCGAGCGGATGTCGGAGGCGTAGACGAGATCGCGGAAAAGATCGCGCAGTTCCGCATAGCTTTCGAAGGTCAGCGGGTTCTTGCGCTCCGGGCGATTGAGGCGAACCGTCCCGACGCGGCCGTTTTCGCTCACTTCCCAGAGGAAATGTTTCGGCTGGTAGTCGCGAAAACTGTGTTTCATGTCCTTCATCACGTCACTCATATCCGTCTCCTCTCCTTTTCATCGACCGTCCCTTTCCGGGCGGCAGGACCTCTCCCGGGGTCAGTCGTTGGCGGAGGGTGGCAGGAAATCCACCTCGTGCGCGGCGGAAACCTTCACGATTTCCTCCACGTCGGTCATCTCGTGCAGCTCTTCGAAAAGCTTCTGGAGCTTGCGGGCCGGTGAGACCCAGAAGAGTGCCCGGCACGGCTTGTCGGACTTGTTGAAGTATCCGTGAGGGATGCCGCGCGGCATGCGCACCAGATCTCCGGCCTTAGCCTTGACCCATTGGCCGTCGAGCTTCAGATCAAGTTCACCCTCCTGCACAAGGATGAATTCGTCCTGGGTCGGGTGGACGTGCACAGGCACGAACTGACCCGGCAGACTGTTGGTTTCAAAGGCGAAGGTGTCGTCGCAGACCGCCTTTGGGAAATAGACCTGGCCGAGGATATTCCAGCTGGTGCCGTTATATCCGCTACCGTTCTCGGTTATGCCCTTTTCCAGTTCCATCCTGATCTCCCGGTTTTCATTCCCTGGTTCATGCCGAGGCCGACTAGCCTGCCATGACTTCTCCCCCGGCAACCGCGATTGCCTGTCCGTTGATCGACGCCGCTCCGGGCGATGCCAGCCACAGAACCGTGTCTGCGACTTCCTCCGGCTTCACCAGCCGCCCCTGTGGGTTGTTCCTGGTAAATTCCTGTCGTGCCTGCTCTTCCGTCCGTCCGGTCTTTGCGACGATCGTCTCGATGGAGCGCGCGATCAGGGGCGTGTCGGTAAAGCCGGGGCAGACGGCGTTGACGGTGATGCCGGTCCTGGCAAGCTCGAGCGCCAGCGAACGGGTGAGGCCGACGACGCCATGTTTGGCGGCCACGTAGGCCGAGACGTAGGCGTAGCCGGTGAGCCCCGCGGTTGAGGCAATATTGATGATGCGGGCGCCTGCGCCAAAAGCCTTGAGATCCGGCAGTACGGCCTGGGTCACGAGGAATACGCCGGTGAGATCGACCGACATGACGCGGTTCCACATCTCCAGCGAGGTCTTTTCGAAGGGCGCGCTCGGGCCCTCGCCGGCATTGTTGACGAGGATATCGACAGGACCGAACACGGCTCGTGCCGCCTTCAGGCCGGTGCCGATGGCTATCTCGTCGGTGACGTCGAAACCGGCCGCGACGCAGACCTTGTCCCTACCAAGCGCTGTGGCAAGCTCCTCAAGAGGTTCTGCCCGCCGGCCGGCGAGCGTCACCCGCGCGCCGGCTTCCACCAGCGCCGTCGCGATCGCCGCACCGATGCCCGAGCCCGCGCCGGTGACGAGGGCGTGACGGCTGGCAAGACTGGCACTGGCAAGACTGGCAGGGGGCGCTTCGGTCATGACGCGATCCTTATTTCGCCGCCGGGCCGACAGCCAGAGGGGCAACGGCTGCCGCAGCGCGCGCGAGGTTGGTCTCGTATTGCGCCTTGCCGGAATAATATTGTTTTGGCCAGGGAATGTCCTTCAGGCCGATCTTTGCCGCTTCATGCAGAACCCAGGCCGGATCGGCAAGATGCGGGCGGGCGACGGCGCAGAGATCGGCGCGGCCGGCGGCGATGATCGAGTTCGCATGATCGGCCTCCGAAATCGCGCCGACGGCGATGGTCGGAATGCCGATTTCGTTGCGGATCTTGTCGGAGAAGGGCGTCTGGAAGAGGCGGCCATAGACCGGCTTTTCTTCCTTCCATACCTGGCCGGACGAGCAGTCGATCAGGTCGGCACCGGCATCCTTGAACATCTGCGCGTAGATCGCCGCGTCTTCCGGCGTGTTGCCGCCTTCGAACCAGTCATGGCAGGAGAGCCGCACGGAGATCGGCTTGTTTTGCGGCCAGACCTCGCGGACCGCCTTGAAGACTTCCAGCGGATAACGCGCGCGGTTTTCATGGCTGCCGCCGTATTCGTCGGTGCGGATATTGGTGAGCGGCGAAAGGAAGCTCGACAGAAGATAACCGTGGGCGCAGTGCAGCTCCAACCAATCCGCACCGGCTTCGGCCGCGAACTTTGCGGAGCGCATATGGTCGGCGATGACACGATCCATGTCGGCGCGATCCATAGCCTTCGGAACCTGGCCGATCTTGAGGTAGGGCAGAGCAGAGGCCGAGATCAGATCCCAGCCGCCTTCTTCGACCGGCTGGTCGATACCTTCCCAGGCAACCTTGGTCGAGCCCTTGCGGCCCGCATGACCCAGCTGGATGCCGACCTTGGCGCCTGAATTGTCATGTACGAAGGTGACGAAGCGTTTCCAGGCGGCCGCCTGTTCCTCGTTCCAGAGGCCGAGGCAGCCGGGAGTGATGCGGGCGTCGGGCGAGACGCAGGTCATTTCCCCAAACACGAGGCCGGCGCCGCCGAGCGCGCGGGAGCCGAGGTGGACCAGATGGAAATCGTCCAGCAGCCCGTCCCTGGCGGAGTACATGGCCATCGGCGACATGACGATACGGTTCGGCAGATGGGTTTCGCGCAGCGAATAGGGCGTAAACATCGGCGGCAGGGTGCGGCCGTTGCCGTTCACCTCGATGCCGTTTTTCCTCGCGAACCAGCGCTCGTAACCCTCCAGCCATTTTGGGTCGCGCAGGCGAAGATTCTCGTGGCTGATGCGCTGCGAGCGGGTCAGCATCGAATACATGAACTGTTCCGGCTCCAGCGTATCGGCATAACGCTGGCCAACCACTTCGAACCATTCCATGGCGTTGCGGGCGGCATTCTGGATGCGGGCGACGTCGACGCGGCGGATTTCCTCGTAGGTTTCGAGGACTTCCGGGATCTTGTCCTTCGAATGGCCGAGCTTGTTGAACTGGTTGCTGAGCTCGATCGCGTCATCGATGGCGAGCTTGGTGCCGGAACCGATCGCAAAATGGGCGGTATGGGCGGCATCACCCATCAGCACGACATGCGAGTTACCGTTGAAATGGCTCCACTTGCCGCAGATCAGGCGGTTGAAGTTGAGCCAGGCGCTGCCGCGCAGGTGCCGGGCATTGGTCATCAGTTCGGAGCCTTCGAGGACTTCCGAGAACAGGTCCTGGCAGAAATCGATCGAGCCCTGCTGGTCCATCTGGCCGAGGCCGTGCTTTTCGTAAGCTTCTTCCGTCGTTTCGACGATGAAGGTCGAGGTCTGGTCGTCGAACTTGTAGATATGCGCCTGGAACCAGCCGTGATCCGTCTTGCGGAAGTCGAAGGTGAAGGCGTCGAACAGCTTGTTTGTGCCGAGCCAGATATAGCGGTTCGGACGCACGACGAGATCCGGTTCGAAGACCTCCGGATAACGGTTGCGGATCTTCGAGTTGAAACCGTCCGACGCGATGATCAGGTCCGCATCCGGATAGTCGACATCGCCGTTGGAATCGGTTTCAAAAACAAGCTCGACGCCGAGCGCCTCGCAGCGGCGCTGCAGGATGTTCAAGAGCTTCTTGCGGCCAATGCCGACAAAGCCGTGGCCGGAGGTGCGCTGGCGCGTGCCCTTGAACAGCAGCTCGATATCGTCCCAGTGGTTGAAGGCGTCCTCGATTTCGGCCGCACTTTCCGGGTCCCACGCCTTCATCGACACCATGGTGGCATCGGAGAAGACGACGCCCCAGCCGAACGTGTCGTAAGGCTTGTTGCGCTCGACAACGGAAATGGAATGCTCGGGATGCAGCTTCTTCATCAGGAGCGCGAAATAGAGACCGGCCGGGCCGCCACCGATACAGACGATGCGCATATCCAAGTCCTCCTTGACGTTCAGTCGCTCATTATTTTAAGTTTAAACTATATGGCGTTTGATCGACCCGTCAAGCGGATTTGCGGCAACGCCGGCAGTTTTCATGCGGGATCGGCCAAATAATATGCATTAGCATATATAATGATACCTATTGCTGATCCTCGTATCCTGTCCGACGCTCGGCTTAAGCAGGACTTACCGTTCCGGCAGCATTTGTGAATTGACAAATGGCGGGTGTCGAAAATATGCTTTTGCAAATGATTATGGATTGAAGCCGACAAGGCGAAGGGGAACTGCCATGGCCGAGCGATCTTTTGCGCGCGAAGTCGAAGATCTCAAACTAGGAGAAGGCGAGATTTTCCGCGGGGAAGGCATTCTCGCCATCACCAAGGCGCTGCTGCAATCCGGCGTTTCCTATGTCGGCGGTTACCAGGGCTCACCGATCTCGCATCTGATGGACGTACTGGCCGATGCCAAGGACATCATGGAGGATCTCGGGGTTCATTTCGAGACCTCGGCCTCGGAAGCGGCAGCGGCGGCGATGTTGTCTGCCTCGGTGATGTATCCGGTGCGCGGCGCCGTGACATGGAAATCGACGGCCGGTACCAATGTCGCGTCGGACGCGCTTTCCAACCTGTCTTCCGGCGGCGTCAATGGCGGCGCGCTGATCATCCTCGGCGAGGATTTCGGCGAAGGTTCTTCGATCATGCAGGAACGCAGCCATGCGTTTGCGATGAAGTCGCAGATGTGGCTTCTCGACCCGCGTCCCAACCTGTCGGCAATGGTTCAGGCCGTGGAAGATGGCTTCCAGCTTTCGGAAGCCTCCAACACCCCTGTCATGCTGGAGGTACGCATCCGCGCCTGTCACGTGCATGGCCAGTTCGTCGCCAAGGATAACCAGCGGCCAAAGTTCACGCTCCGCGAGGCGCTCGAAAACCCGGTCCGTGACGTCAACCGCATCGTCCTGCCGCCGGCGAATTTCGGGCAGGAGAAGGACAAGCTGGAGCGCCGCTGGCCGGCTGCCGTCAACTTTATCAAGGAGAAGAAGCTCAACGAGTTCTTTGGCCCCGAAGAAGGCGAGATCGGCATCATCACGCTCGGCGGTCTCTATAATGGCGTCATGCGCGGCCTGCAGCAGCTCGGCCTGGCGGATGTCTACGGCAATTCGTCGGTGCCGATCTACGTGATGAACGTCGCCTACCCGACGATCGACGACGAGGTGGTCGATTTCTGTCTCGGCAAGAAAGCCGTGATCATGGTGGAAGAAGGCGCGCCGGAATATGTCGAGCAGACGCTCCATACGCTGATGCGCCGTCGCGATATCCAGACGCGCCTGCACGGCAAGGACATCCTGCCGCTCGGTGGCGAGTATACCGCGCCCGTGATGATGAAGGGGCTGAAGACCTTCATCGAGAAGTATGACCGACTGCTTCTCGGCAACCAGCCGCCGGTGCCGGATCCGAGCGATGTTCTCAACGACCCCAAGGTGAAGGCTCTGGCCGAAGTCGTGCCGGCACGTCCGGCTGGTTTCTGTACCGGCTGTCCGGAGCGGCCGATCTTTGCGGCCATGAAACTGGTCGAAAAGGAACTCGGCGAACATCATGTCTCGGCCGATATCGGCTGCCATCTGTTCTCGATCCTGCCGCCGTTCAATATCGGCGGCACCACCATGGGCTACGGCCTCGGCCCGGCTTCCGCTTCTGCCTTCAATGTCGAGGCGGACAAGCGCTCGATCGCGGTCATGGGCGATGGCGGCTTCTGGCACAACGGCCTTGCGACCTCGGTCGGCAATGCGGTGTTCAACAAGCAGGACGGCGTCATCCTCGTCGTCGACAATTTCTATTCGGCGGCGACCGGCGGCCAGGACATCCTGTCGTCACGGGCGATCAACCCGAACCGCAAGACCAACAATTCGATCGTCAATGCGGTAAAGGGCATCGGAGCCACCTGGGTGCGCCAGATCGACCGCACCTATGATGTCGCCAAGATGCGCGACACGCTGAAGGAGGCGCTGACGAGCAAGGAAAAAGGCCCGAAGATCATCGTCGCCTCTTCCGAATGCATGCTGAACAAGCAGCGTCGCGTGAAGCCGCAGTTCAGCCAGGCGGTCAAGGACGGCAAGCGTATGGTGAAGGAGCGTTTCGGGGTGGACGAGGATGTCTGCACCGGCGATCACGCCTGCATCCGGCTGTCGGGCTGCCCGTCGCTGTCGGTCAAACACACGGACGATCCTTTGAAAGACGATCCGGTCGCGGCGATCGACAATAGCTGCGTCGGCTGCGGCAATTGCGGCGAGGTTTCCGAGGCCGCCGTTCTCTGTCCATCCTTCTACCGCGCCGATGTGATCATGAATCCGACCGGTTGGGACAAGTTCCTCTCGAAATTCCGCGCTTCGGTGATCGGCTGGCTGCAGGCCCGCCGTGCCGCCGGCCGCGTCGTGTTCGCGGAGGCTTGATCGATGAACGAGACCGTGAACCTCAAGGCGCTCTACGCTTCCGACAAGCCGCTGGCGCTTGCCATCATGGCCATGGGCGGCCAGGGCGGCGGCGTGCTCGCCGACTGGATCGTTGGCCTTGCCGAAGAACAGGGCTGGATGGCGCAGTCGACCTCGGTGCCGGGTGTCGCCCAGCGCACGGGTGCGACGATCTACTACATCGAGATGCTGCCGGCCCGCGACGGCGTATCGCCGATCTTTTCGCTGATGCCGACGCCGGGCGATGTGGATGTCGTGCTTGCCGCCGAGTTGATGGAAGCCGGCCGCTCCGTGCTGCGCGGGCTCGTCACGCCGGACAAGACCACGCTGATCGCCTCGACGCATCGTTCCTTCGCGGTCGGCGAGAAAGAGAAGCCGGGCGACGGTATCGGCGATCCGACGGTGGTGGTCGGCGCGACCGACTTCGCCGCCAGACGCACCATCGCCTTCGATATGGATACGCTGGCAACGAAAAACGGCAGCGTGATTTCTGCCTCGATGTTCGGCGCACTTGCCGCGGCCGACGTGCTGCCTTTCCCGAAGGAAGCTTTCGAGGCGACCATTCGCGGCGGCGGCAAGGGCGTCGAGCCCAGCCTGCGTGCCTTCAATGCTGCCTATGAACGCACCAAGGCCAAGCCGCGGGACGAAGTCACCGCCTCGGCGCCGAAGCGTTTCGACGTGATGCCGGAAACCGCCGGCCATCCGGACCTCGATCGGCTGGTGCATCGCATGCGCGCCGAATTCCCCGAGGTCGCCTGGCCGCTGCTGTTTGCCGGGGTCAAGAAGCTCACGGATTTCCAGGATCCGGCCTATGCCAGCGAATATCTCGATCGGGTCGGCAAACTTCATGTGCTCGACCGTGCCAATGGCGGCGAGGATCGCGACTATGCCTTCACCGTCCAGTCCGCTAAATACGTCGCCGTCGCCATGGCCTACGACGACGTGATCCGCGTCGCGGATCTCAAGACTCGCGGCACCCGGTTCGACCGCGTCGCCAAGGAAGTCGGCGTGAAGCAGGATCAGATCCTCTACATGACCGAATACATGCATCCGCGCATGGAAGAGGTCGTTGGGACCATGCCGAAGCGGCTCGGTCTCTGGGTCGAAAACCGCCCGAAGGTTTTCGCCTGGCTCGACCGCCGCATCAACAAGGGCCGCCGAGTGCAGACCGGCACGCTGTTCTGGTTTCTGACGCTCTACACGCTGGCAGCCTTGCGCCGTACCCGTCGCGGCACGCTGCGTCACTCACGCGAAACCGAGCATCGCGAAGCCTGGCTCGACGCGGCAACCTCGCTGCTCCCCCGGAACTATGATCTCGCAGTGGAAGTGATCAACAATCGCCGGCTGGTGAAGGGCTATTCCGATACCCATGCGCGCGGGCTCTCGAAGTTCGACCGGGTGATGTCGGCGCTGACGACCTTGGCGGACCGCGACGACGGTGCGGCCTGGATGAAGCGCCTGCGCCAAGCGGCACTCCTGGACGAAAGCGGAATTGCGCTGGACGGGGCGCTGAAGACCGTGTCCACGCTTTAGGTTTTAAGCATACAGACACATTATAGCCGCGATCCCGTTGCTTTTGCTGCGCATCTGACCAAACTCTAGATGCGTAATTTTTCCAGCACCGGCAGCCCACATGGAATCCACGGTTCGTCAGCCAAGTCGCTTTCGAGACATCCTTGAGACGTACCGTCCTTACCTCATCGCCTTGGCGGCGCTGGCGGTTTTTGCGTTCACGACATTTGCCATCTACAACCTCACCAACGAGGTCAGCTACGACGACGTCATCGAGGCGCTCGGCAATACGCGTTGGTCTTCGATCGGGCTTGCGGTTTTCTTCACGGCACTGAGTTTCGCGGCGCTGGTCGGATATGACATCAACGCGATTACCTATATCGGCCGGACGCTGCCTTTCGTGCCTGTCGCGATAACGGCCTTCAGCGCCTATGCGGTCGGCAACACGGCCGGTTTCGGAGCCCTCAGCGGCGGAGCGATCCGGTTCCGCGCCTATTCGCGCCTGGGGCTTTCGCCCGACGATATCGGTCGTGTCATCGCATTTGTGACGCTCGCCTTCGGCATCGGGCTTCTGGCAGTCACCGCGCTCGCGTCGCTGGTCACGGCACCGAGGATAGGAGCAATCCTCGACATCGACGGCACCTGGGTTCGCGCCGGCGCGATCATGATCATCCTCGTGCTCATCGCTCTTCTGATCCTCGGGCGAGGCGGACGGACGGTATCCGTCGGACGCTTGAGCATCCGCCTGCCGGACAGCCGTACGTCCTCGCAGCAATTCCTTATCACGGCGCTTGATGTCGCCGCCTCCGCCTCCGTCCTCTACGTGCTTCTGCCGCAGACGGAAATCGGCTGGCCGTCCTTCCTGGCGATCTATGCAACCGCCGTCGGCCTGGGTGTCCTCAGCCATGTACCTGCCGGCCTCGGCGTCTTCGAGACGGTGATCGTCGCGGCACTCGGCAACACGGTCAGCCTCGATGAAGTGCTCGGCAGCCTCGTCCTGTACCGCGTCATCTATCATGTCCTGCCGCTGCTCATCGCCACGCTGGTGGTGATTGGTGTCGAAATTCGCCAACTTGCCCATCACCCCATTGCATCGACGCTTCGAAAGCTTGAATTCCGCCTCGCGCCGCCGCTTCTGGCGACCTTCTCGATGATCGCCGGCGCAATGCTGATCTTCTCGAGCGTGACGCCGACGCCGGATTCCGACATCAATTTTCTTGGCAACTACCTGCCGCTGCCGGTGTTCGAGGGCGCGCATTTCCTTTCCAGCATTCTCGGCCTCCTGCTGTTCGTCGCGGCGCGCGGCATCGGCCAGCGGCTGGACGGGGCGTGGTGGACCGCCATGGTCTGCACCTCTCTGGCGCTGGTTTTCGCCTTCATGCGGGCGATCGCGCTTTTCGAGGCGACGTTCCTGATCATCCTGCTGGTCAGCCTGTTCCTCAGTGCCAAGCAGTTCAAACGCCGGGCGTCGCTGTTCGGTCAGGTGCTGACGCCGAGCTGGATCGCCGCCATGTTCATCGTCGTGGCTGCGGCGATCACGGTGCTGCTCTTCGTCTATCGCGAAGTGGATTACAGCCGCGAACTCTGGTGGCAGTTCGAATTTTCCGAGGAAGCGCCGCGCGGACTGCGCGCGGTCCTTGGCCTTGCGATTTTTGCGGCGACGATCTCGGTGTTCAGCCTATTGCGGCCGGCGGCCCGACGTTCGGCACTGTCCACGGCGGACGATCTCGATCGGGCGATCCAGCTCGTCATGGCCCAGGACAATGCCGACGCCAACCTCGTCCGGATGGGCGACAAGCGGCTGATGTTCTCCGAGAGCGGCAATGCCTTCATCATGTACGGCATCCAGGGCCGCTCCTGGATCGCGCTTTTCGATCCGGTCGGACCGCAGGAGGAGACAGCGGATCTCGTCTGGCGTTTCGTCGAGGAAGCCCGTGCTCGAGGCGGCCGCGCCGTGCTCTATCAGATTTCGCCCAGCCTCCTTTCGCATTGCGCCGATGCAGGCCTCAGGGCCTTCAAGCTCGGCGAATTGGCGATCGTCGACCTGTCCAGCTTCGACCTCAAGGGCGGCCGGCTGGCCGGGCTTCGTCAGGCCGTCAACAAAGGTGCACGCGAGGGGCTGGAGTTTTCCGTCATCGACCAGCCGGATGTGATGGCGCATATCGAGGAATTGCGGCGCGTGTCGGATGCCTGGCTCGAAGACCACAACACGCGCGAGAAGACCTTTTCGCTCGGCGCTTTCCGGGATGACTATGTCAGTGCCCAGCCGGTTGCGGTGCTCAAGAAGGAGGACCACATCGTTGCCTTCGCGACGCTGTCGCTCACCGACACGAAACACGAAGGCACCGTCGATCTGATGCGCTTCATGCCGGATGCGCCGAAAGGCTCTATGGATTTCCTGTTCGTGAAGATTATGGATTATCTTCGCGATGCCGGTTATGGACATTTCAATCTCGGCATGGCGCCGCTTTCCGGCATGTCCACGCGGGAGGCGGCACTCGCCTGGGACAGGATCGGCAGCGTTGTTTTCGAGCACGGTGAACGGTTCTACAATTTCAAAGGGTTGAAGGCTTTCAAGTCGAAGTTTCATCCCGCCTGGGAGCCCCGTTATCTGGCTGTGGCAGGGGGCGTCAGCCCCGCCATCGTGATGATGGACGCAACGCTTCTGATCGGCGGCGGCTTGAGGGGAGTGGTTGGTAAATGATGTATCTGCGTTTTCTTGCTATCGTGTTTGCAGCGCTGCTGTTCGGTGTCCCGATGGCGGCTGCCCAGGATCAGCAGGATTACCATACGGGCCTTATCCCGCAGCCGCGCATCCTCGTGCCGAACAATGGCAGCGAACTTGAAGGCATCGTCTTCCTGATTTCAGGCGGGCAGGGCTGGGGGGCTCGGGAGGACACGGAGGCGCAGAAGCTGCTCGCCGCCGGTGCCGCCGTGGTCGGCATCGATTTCCCCTCCTACATCAAGTCGCTGGCCACCGACGACGGCGACTGCATCTATATGGTTTCCGATATCGAGGACGTCTCCCAGCAGGTGCAGCGACGGATCGGCAATCCGCAATACCGCCACCCGATCGTCGCCGGCATCGGAGAAGGCGGCGCGTTGGCGCTGGCGATGATCTCCCAGAGCCCGAACGCGACGATCGAGGAGGCGATTGCCGTCGATCCGCTGGCCGGCATCCCGCTCGCCAAGGAGCTCTGCACGCCGGCATCCAAACAGAAGGTCGGCGATCGCACGGTCTATGGTTTTGACGACGGCGCAGTACCGGCGGCGGTGACGATCGTTTCCACGCCTTCTGCCGATGCGGCGGGCAAGGCGCATGGACAGCGCCTGAAACAGGATCATCAGGAGGTCGAGCTGATCAACTCCGGTGAGGCGCCGGATGTGGCGCTGTCACAAGTGCTGGCCACCCGCATCGCGGCTGCCGGCCGGACCAACCAGCCGCTCGACCTGCCGCTGAACGTGCTTCAAGCCAAGCCGGCCATGAACACGATGGCGGTGATCTTTTCCGGCGATGGCGGGTGGCGCGACCTCGACAGCGAAGTGGGGGGCTATCTGCAATCCCAGGGGATTCCGACGATAGGGCTGGATTCGCTGCGGTATTTCTGGTCCGAGCGCAGCCCCCAAGCGACGGCGGACGACTTGGCGAAGATCATCGAACATTATCGCCGGCAATGGGGCGTTCAGAACGTGTTGCTGGTCGGTTATTCGTTCGGCGCGGATGTGCTGCCCGCCACCTACAACCTCCTGCCGGACGCAGACCGGGCTCGCGTCAAGCAGATCACGCTGCTCGGCCTGTCGCATGAAGTGGACTACGAGATTTCCGTGACCGGCTGGCTTGGCGTCTCAGGCGACGGCAAGGGCGGCGATCCGATGACCGATATCGTCAAGATCGATCCGAAGCTCATCCAATGCGTCTACGGCACCGATGAGGACGACGACCCTTGCCCGACCTTGAAGGACAAGGGCGTCGAAGTCGTGCCGATCGAGGGCGGACATCATTTCGACGAGAACTACCAGGCGCTCGGCAAGCGCATCCGCGACAGCCTTCAGACACGGCTGACGAAATAGATCGATCAGATCTCGTGCTTGCGGATGTTGAGGAGGATCTTGTGAAGCGTGCCCGTGAAGGCGCGGTATTCCTCCTCGTCGATGCCGTCGAACATCCGCAGCAGTGAATCGTACATGGTCGGCCAGAAGCGCCCAAAGGCGGCGCGGCCTTCCTCGGTGATCGTCACATCGCGGATGCGCATGTCCTCGGCACGGGGCGTGCGGCGGATGTAACCCTGGTCCTCGAGGGAATCGAGCGTGCGGCTCATGGTCGACTGTTCGATGACCGCGAACACGGAAAGCTCGTTGATGGTGAGCGAAGCAGAGACGCTAAGGACCGCGAGTGTGCGCATCTTGGCGGTCGACAAGTCGTATTCGCGCAGTTCCTCCGCCATGTTGGAGTTCCAGCGGGAGATGATGCGGTTCATCAGGTAGGGTGCGAAGTGATTGAGGCCGATCTCGCCCATGGTCGGCCGATTTTCCTGATCGCCCTCCTGATGCCAGCGCAGCACCACGCCTGAAAACCGTTCTGCCATGAAATCCATCTCTCCTAAGCCGCCTCGCTTCAACGCAGCGACGATGCGAGCAGAAAGCCCGAGCCGCCGGCAAGCCCCGGTCCCGGATGGGTCGAGGCGCCGATATGATAAAGGCCCGGCACGTGGGTGCGGTGGTTAACAGACGACTTGAAGGGCCGCCAGAGGAAAAACTGGTCGAGCCCGCAGAAGCCGCCATAGGGATCGCCGCCGACAAGGTTCCTGTTCATCGCCTCCAGATCGGCCGGAGAATAGGCCCGGCGGGCGAGCTTGATCTCGGCAAAATTCCCGATGTGGCGGGAAAGCAGAGCCTCGACGCGGTCGGCATAAAGTTCGCGCAGCTCGTCGGTCCAGCGGCCGTCGGCAGGTGCGGCGATCTCACCGGCCGCATCGCCCTTGATGAAACGCGGCGCTTCGGGAAGCTGCAGCCAGAGTATCGACTTGCCGTCCGGCGCACGCGAAGGATCGAAGCTGGCGGGCTGGCCGACGCAGACGGTCGGCTCGGCGGGCAGCAGCCCGCGTTCGCATTCGTTGGTGGCGCGCGAGACGCCGTCGAGGCCGGATGTCAGGTGCAGCAGCGCCACCTTGGCGAGATCCGGATCGCCTCTCCAGCGCGGTGGTGCGGAGAGGGCGTAGTGGATCTGCATATTGCCCTTGCCGTAGCGATAGCGGGCGACGCTTTCCCGGATTTCGGCGGGTGCCGGCTGCGGCCAGTCCTTCAGCAGCCGGTCATAGATCTGGTTCGGCGTCGTGGAGCAGACCACGCCGGCTGCAGCTTCGATCGTCTCGCCGTTTGCAAGCCTTACCCCGGCGGCCCTGTTGCCTGGGCCGGGAAGGATACGTTCGACATCCGCGCCAGTGCGGATCGCGCCGCCCTGATCCGTGATCAGCCGTTCGAAAGCCGCGACGAGGTTGGCCGCGCCGCCCTTGACGATCGGGCAGCCGGCGAGCTCGATCGCAAAACCGATGACCTTCAGCATTTCGGCCGAATAGGCGCTTTCCGGCGCCAGGCCGCAATGCAGGACCCAGGGCGCCCAGAGGGCGTGCGCCGCCTCGGATTTGTAGGTGGTTTCGAGATAACCGCGCGCCGGTGTCAGCGCATCGCCGAACCAGGCGGCGAGTTGGCGCAGGCCCATGCCCCAGCCCTGTTTGGCGACTGTCTTCAGCGTCGTGCCGGACCAGAGTGCGCCGCCGAGCAGTGAAAACAGGAAGGCGGCATCGGCGCCGAGAACGTTCATTTCCTTGTCGAAAGTCTTGCCGTCGCCGGCCGCGAGTGCCTCGAACGTCGCGATATTGCGCTGGCGATCTTTTGAGAAGATGACGGAAGAACCGTCCGGGCGCAGCACGCCGGTCGGCAGGTCGGCATGGGCGAATTCCAGGCCGCGGGCCTCGAGATCCTTGCCGAGTGCGCCATAGGCGGGCGAGGTGAGGAACAGCACCATGGTGGTGGCCATCACGTCGTGGATAAAGCCCGGCTCGGTGATCTCTTCCGTGCGCAGGCAGCCGCCGATGCGTTCGCTGCGTTCCAGCACGAGAACCTTCTTGCCCTTCTTACCGAGCATGGCGGCGGCGACCAGTGCGTTGATGCCGCTGCCGACGATGATGTAGTCGAAATCCGCCATGCCGCCCGTCTTCCTGCTGGATAAGGAAAGGGCCGGAACCTTCCGGGTCCGGCCCTTTCGATCGGATCAGGCGATCAGAGCCAGCGCACGGACCGGCGAACCGGTGCCCTTGACGAGCTTCAGCGGTGCGGCGATCAGCACGGCGCCCTTCGGCGGCAGCTGGTCGAGGTTCGACAGCGATGCAAGGCCGTATTTGCCGGCGCCGTGCATGAGGTTATGGGCCGGGAAGGGCGGGTTCATGCCGCCGGCCGAGCCGGCATCGGTGCCGATGGTTTCCTGGCCCCAGCCGACAATGTCCTTCGAAATCAGGTATTGGATCGCTTCGGCGGTCGGGCCGGGAGAATGCGGGCCGTTCTCGTCGGCATTCAGGAAGGTTTCGGTCGAGCCGTTGCGCTTGTACCAGTCGGAGCGCATCAGCACCCAGCTGCCGGCCTCGATCGCGCCATGCTCGGCTTCCCATTCCTTGATGCTGTCGACAGTGAGCAGATAATCCGGGTTTTCGGCGGCTTCCTTGGAACGGTCGATGACGTTGACCGGTGCCACGAAATTCTGCGGCGGGATAGTGTCGGTCGTGTTGTTCGGTTTGTCCTTGCCGGTGATCCAATGACATGGCGCATCGAAATGGGTGCCGGTGTGTTCGCCGAGTTCCAGCCAGTTCCAGGCCCAGAACGGACCGTCCTCGTTGTATTCGGAGATCGTGTGGACGGCGACCTTCGGCGTGTTCTTGCCGAACTGCGGCGGCAGGTAAAGAACGGGGGTATCCGGCCCGAGCGGCGCCGTCAGGTCGACGACCTTGACCGAGCCGGAGAGGAGAGCGGAAGCGAGAGTGGTGAGCGTTGTGGAAGACATGGTGCCGGGTTCCCCTTGAATGACCGGTTTCGTTAAGCCGCGCGGCAGCCGGTTTTCCTCTCCGGATGCCGCTGAACGATGAGGAAGCCTATTGCAGAAAATATGAGGATGCAAGCAATTGGGCGAAGCTGCGTCGAGCAAATTCACGTGCTCGATCCCTACGGAAGAACATCGATCACTTCCGTGAGAAATAGCCTGTTGCGGACTCGGTGAAGGGCAAGCATGAGTAGCGGTCCGCTTATCGACAGATTGCCTGCTCTTGATGCAGTTTTCAGAAAATGTATGCATATGAATAAATAACGGGACGGGGAAGACGGCTGGTGATGCGGTGATCATCGGGGCAGCCATATGGATTTGCGGGCACCATCCCTGAAGGACCGTCAGAGCACGAACCTTTGACATTTCAAATATCTACTTCTAGACGGTGGATCGGCTACAGAGGCAATATTCGGAATGGCAGAAGCGGAAGCGATCGACGTCGATCTGGAGATCATCGTCCAGGGCGCCCACGGGCGGTCGAAGCCCGAGCTGCGCCTGTGGTTGCGGATGCTGTCCACGACCAAGCTGATCAGCCAGGAAATCCGTCGCCGCCTGCGTGCCGAATTCGGCGCGACGCTGCCGCAGTTCGACCTGATGGCACAGCTCTATCGCGAGAAGGACGGGCTTCGCCTCGGCGAGCTCTCCAAGCGCACCATGGTCACCAACGGCAATGTCACCGGGCTCGTCGAGAGGCTCGAAGCCGATGGTTACGTCCAGCGGGTGACGCCGCAGGGCGACCGGCGCGTGACGGTCGCAAAACTCACCGAGGCGGGTGTGACACTGTTTGCGGCGATGGCCGCGGCGCACGAAGGCTGGCTGCAGGACATGATGGCGGATATCGACCCGCATGCGGTTGCGGCGCTCTGGGCGGAGATCGGCACGGTCAAGACCTCCGCCAACAACCACCTTTCCGGCGCCGCCTTCGAATAGGCCTCGCCGCCTCTGGCGTCAGCGCTTCTTTTCCTTGTTGAACCTCTGTTCGAGGAGATTGACCAGCCGCACCATCGGCCAGAGGAAGGCGATGTAGATCAGCGCAGCCCCGATCAGCGGTGTCGGGTTGGCATAGAGCGCCTGTGCGTCCGTCGCCTCCTTGAGGAGTTCCGGCAGAGCGACTGTGGAGGCGAGCGACGTATCCTTGAACATCGAGACGCAGTTGTTGGTCATCGGCGGAATGACGATGCGGATCGCCTGCGGCAGCACGACCTTCCGCAGTGTGACGAAGAAAGGCAGGCCGAGGGCCGCCGCGGCCTCGAACTGGCCGCGAGGGATGCCCTCGATGCCGGAGCGGAAAATCTCCGCCGAATAGGCGGCCATGACGATCGAGAAGGCAAGGCCCGCGGATGTCCAGGAGGACAGGCGGATGCCGACGAACGGCAGCGCGTAGTAGATGAGGATCAACACCACCAGCATCGGCGCCGCGCGAAAGATGTCGATGTAGAAAACCGTCAGATAACGCACCGGCTTCGGTCCGTAGAGGCGCAGGAGCGCTATCACCAGGCCGATCGGAATGCCGATGCCGATGCCCGCCACGCCGAGCAGGAAGGTGTTGATCAGTCCGCGCAGCAGCGCCGGAAACGCGTCGCCGAGAACCCCGAGGTTGAAGAATGTATCGAGGAGGGTCATTTCCTGGTGCCTCTAAGCTCACGAAAAAGCCGGCCGTCGCCGGCCGGCATGATTAGGCGCGTTATCGGTAGCCGCCTCAGGGCTTCGGCAGCGGCTGGTCGACGGCGGAGGCGGAACCGGCGGCCGGATCGGAGCCGAACCACTTCTTGTGGATTGCGGCCAGCGTGCCGTCCTTCTTCATGGCGGTGATCGCGTAGTTCGCCTTGGCAAGCAGCGGATGGTCCTTGGTCATCATCAGGCCGTACTGTTCACCGGTCCTGATGCGCACCTTGACGGCGAGGTCCTTCATCTTGAGGAAGGCGTATTCCATGCCCGGAACGTCGCTGACGGCCACATCGGCACGGCCGGCGGAGAGATCCATCAGCAGGTCCTGCTGGGCGTTGTAGCTCTTGATGTCGGTAATGCCGTATTTTTCCTTGTTGTCCTTGGCCCACTTGTCGCCGGTGGAGCCGGCCAGGACGCCGACGACCTTGCCCTTCAGGTCTTCGACCTTGGACACGGTCGCTTCCTTGCGGGTGGCGATGCCCATGTCAGCATCATAATAGGCCTGCGTGAAGGACTGGCTGCCGAGGCGCTCCTTGGTGATGGTGATCGAGGAGATCGCCACATCGATACGCTTGGAAGCGGTGGCGGCAAACAGCGCCTGGAAGCCGAGGTCGGAAATCTCGACCGTCATGCCGAGGCGCTTGGCGACTTCGTTGACGATGTCGACCTCGAAACCCTCGAAAGTACCCGTAGCCGTCTTGTATTCGAAGGGCGGATTGCTCGGATAGGAGCCAACGGCAAGCGCCGCGGCGGATGCCAAGCCGGCGCTTGCGACGGACAGGGCAGCAGCGCCCGCAAGGCCGAAAAAGGCGCGGCGGAAAAGGCTCATGGTCATGATTGCGTTCCCTCTGTTTTGGTGCCCGGCGGGCTTTTTTCCTGCCGGATCGGATGCGAAATTGTTCTTGATGGCCGGCAGGCGGAGTGACGTGACGCAAGCCCTCTCCCAAGAGCTATCCGGCGGCGTCCCTATCCTCTTCAACGCGCGTGGGAGCGGATCGTGATCGAAAATCCAGCAAGATTCAAGCGGAAAGATTGAAGCTTAAATCATGTCCGGGCGGGTCGTTTTGGTCAGGCAAACAGGCTTGAAAAATAGTTTAGGTCTAAACTTGTTTTTCGCCGCTGGCGGTTCGATAGTGGGCCACCGCTGGGGAACAGAGGCCGCCCGTAATCGTTGCGGTCCCATAGAAGCAGGAAGCCGAGCCATGCGTTTTGCCTATTTCGCCTTTTTCGAGAATGTCGATGGAAGTCAGCTCGCCGTGAGCAAGGCGGACGTCGAGACCGTCGCTGAAATCATCAAGCTGACGCCGGGGCTGACCACCGCCAATCTCTACACGCCTGAAGTCACCAAGGACATGTATAACAAGGATGAGCAGTCTCCCATCTTCGGCATGCAGCTCTATTTCAACGATCTTACCGACCTGGAAGACGCGATGGCGCCGGCTGGCCATTTGCATCAGCTTGCGGCTTCGGGCGTGCTGTCGAGCATTCGCGGCGCCAGGGGCACGCAGCAGGCCATGTATGCGCGACACTTTCCGGTCGACGACGCCAAGCTCGATGTCGCTACGAACGGCAACCCCTGTTCCTACGTGGTCCATTATACCGGCCCAGCCGAAGACCTGAACGTCTGGATGCACCATTATGTCAGCCATCATCCGCCGGTGATGCGCACCTTCCCGGGCATCCGCAAGATCGAGGTTTTGTCGCGGATCGACTGGTGCGGTTTCCTCCCCTGGGAGCGGGTCAATCACATGCAGCGCAACCGGGTGATGTTCGACAGCCCGGCAGCACTGCAGGCAGCGCTGCAATCGCCGGCGCGCATCGCCATGCGGGAGGATTTCAAGACCTTCCCGCCCTTCGAAGGCGGCAATTCCCACTTCCCGATGGAGACGCAGATCATCGTCCCCTGATGGACGGTGAGGCCGCTCAGAGCTTTATATGGTCGCGGTCCAGATCGGCGACCGAGCGGCAGCCGAGAAGCGCCATGGTGCGGCGGGTTTCCTCTTCGAGGATGGTGATGGCGCGGGCCGCGCCAGCCTCGCCGCCGGCTGCGAGACCATAAAGTGTTGCACGTCCGGTCATCACCGCATCGGCGCCGAGCGCCAAAGCCTTGACGATATCCGTGCCGCGGCGAAAACCGCTGTCGGCGAGGATGGTGATCCTGCCCTTCAGCTTGTTGGCGATCTTCGGCAGGATGGTGATCGGCGATGGCGCACCGTCAAGCTGGCGACCGCCGTGATTGCTGATGACGATGCCATCAGCTCCCGCATCCGCGGCTAGTTCCGCGTCGCGCAAAGTCATGACGCCTTTGACGATCAGCGGCTTTTTCCAGATTTTCCGCAGGTGGCGGATGTGGCTCCAGTGAAGGTCCGGCTCTACCTGCTCGCGCGACCAGATGGCCGTGCGAGCGAAGGTCTGCTGGTCGGTGGGCAGGAAATCGAGCAGGTTTCCGAAGGGCGGGATGCCACGCGCCATGACCGACAATGCCCAGCGCGGATGGCAGAGGATATCCAGCTTGTGGCGGAAGGTCGGGTCCATGCCGGAGCGATAATTGCGGCGATCCCATTCGCGGTTGCCGAATGTCGCTGCGTCGGTGGTCACCATCAGCGCCTGGCAGCCGGCTCTTTCGGCGCGGCCGACCAGTTCGTCCATGAAGGTCTGGGAGCGGAAGACGTAAAGCTGCATCCAGTGGGAGAGGTTCGGGATGCCGGAAAGCTCTTCGATCCGCATGTTGGAGACGGTGCTCTGGGTGAAGGTGATGCCAGCCTTGGCTGCGGCTTCAGCCAGCAGCCGATCTCCCTGATACTGGAAGAGACCGTTGAAACCTGTCGGCGCGATGATGAAGGGCAGCCGCATCTTTTTGCCGAAGATTGTCGTCGAAAGATCGGGCACGCCGACACCGGTCAGCGTCGAGGGGCGGAACTCGATTTCCGAAAAGACTTCGCGGTTGCGGCGGAGCGTCCATTCGTCTTCTGCACCGCCCTCGAGATATTCCAGCACGAAGGCAGGCAGGCGGCGACGCGCCATGGCCTGCAAGTCGGCGATGGTGACGGCGCGGCCGACATCCCGGCCGCTGTAATATCTGCGTCCGGTGATCGCCATCATTCGACCTGGTAGCCGGCTTCCGCAAGCACCGGCGACCACTCGGCGTTGACGTCATCCGGCGGCACGGCGGCGAGCAGACTGCGGGTATAGGCATGTTGCGGATTGGCAAACACGGTTTCGGTCCTGCCGCTTTCCACCACTTCGCCGCGATACATGACCATCACCCGATCGCAGAGATAACGGACGACGGAGAGGTCGTGGCTGATGAACAACATCGAGAAGCCGTGCTCGTCGCGAAGCTTCAGCAGAAGGTCCAGAAGCTGGGCCTGCACCGAGACATCGAGGCCGGAGACGATCTCGTCGGCGACGAGGATGCGCGGCAGGGTGCAGAGCGCGCGGGCGATGTTGACGCGCTGTTTCTGTCCACCCGAAAGCTGCGAGGGAAAGCGCATCGCCGCATCCGGGGGCAGGCCGATTTCCTTCAGCAGTTCGGCGGCGCGGTCCATGCGCTCGCGGGTGCTGTTGTGCAGCCCGCTCGCCTCGTTCGCCTGGGTGACGATGCTGCCGATCCGCCGCCGCGGGTTGAGCGCCGATTGCGGGTCCTGGAAGACCATCTGGATGTATTCGCGGCGATAGGCCCGGTCCGCATTTCCATTGGCGGTGATGTCGCGGCCGGCAAGCGTGATCCTGCCATCGGTCGGCGTATCGAGGCCGACAACGAGGCGGGCAAGCGAGCTCTTGCCGCTGCCGCTTTCGCCGACGATGCCGACGAACTCACCCTCGCCGAGCGAAAAATCGACGCTGTTGACCGCCTTGAAGGCGCTGCGCTTGGCGAACGGGCTCCAGGCGGTCGTATAGGCCTTGGTCAGCTTCTCGCCGTTGAGATGGATCCTGGCCGATGCGATCTCGCGGCCGGGCGCCAGCGGCGGCGGCACGATGTCCGGCGTCTTTTCGGTGCGAATGCAGGCAGCGATATGGTTCGGGCCGATATCGGCAAGCGGCGGTTCGGCCCGGGTGCAGGCCTCGATCGCATTCGGACAGCGGGAGGCGAAGCGGCAGCCCTTCAACTCCTTCAGCACCCGCAGGCCCGGCATGCGCTCGGGCAGGATGAAAAGGCCGCGGCGCGGGCCTGTGATCGTCGGGTTGGCAAGCTGCAGGCAGCGCGTATAGGGATGCGCCGGTGCCGAGAAAAGCTGTTTTGCAGGACCGCGCTCGGCCGGCCGGCCGGCATAGAGCACCATGATCTCGTCGCTGATCTGCGAGGCGAGGCGCAGGTCGTGGGTGATGAAGATCACCGCCGTGCCATCGCGCTTCTGCATTTCGGCGATCAGCTTGACGATGCGGGCCTGGATCGTCACGTCAAGCGCGGTGGTCGGTTCGTCGGCGATCAAGAGACGCGGGCGGCTGGCAAAGGCCATGGCGATCAGGATGCGCTGGCACATGCCGCCGGAAAGCTGGTGCGGATATTTTTCGAGCAGCGCCGCGCCATGTGGCAGATGTACGGATTCGAACTCCTTCAGCGCTCGCTCGCGCCAATTTTCACCGGGTGCGAGGCCGATGCGCAGAAGATGTTCCTTGATCTGCTGGCCGACCGTCAGGACCGGGTTGAGCCCGGAAAGCGGCTCCTGCGGGATGAAGGCGATGTCGCGGCCGAGCAGGTTGCGGCGGCGTTCCGGCAACATGCTCACTAGGTCCTCGCCATCGAAGGCGAGCGTACCCTTGGTGACCGCAAAACCCTTCGGCAGGTATTGCGAGATGGTGCGGCCGATCATCGACTTGCCGGCGCCGGATTCACCGACCAGACCGAGGATCTTGCCGGGTTCCAGCGAGAAGTTGAGGTCGGTCAGGACCGGGAAGCTTTCCTTGGCTCCGAGCGATTCAACGCAGAGGTTCTTTGCTGAAAGAATGGCCATGTCAGGTGCGCTCCGTCTGGGTCAGGCGCGTATCGAGAGTGCGGCGCAGGCCGTCGCCCAGGATATTGAAACCGAAGACCGCGAAGAAGATCGCGAAGATCGGCGCGATCAGGTTGAACGGCGCCTCGTAGATGTTCTGGCGCGCATCGGCGATCATCTGGCCCCAGGCCGCCGTTTCCGAGCCGACGCTCATGCCGACGAAGGAGAGGATCGCCTCGACGATGATGGCGACGCCCATTTCGAGGCTCATCAGTGTGATGAGCAGCGGCAGTGTGCCGGGCAGGATTTCGCGGGTGATGGTGCGCCAGTGCGAGAAGCCGATGAGCTGTGCGGCGGAGACGTAGTCTCGCCGGCGCAGGACGATGACTTCGCTTCGCAGCACGCGACAGAAGCGGGTCCAGTCGACCAGGATGATGGCGAGCACGACGTTGCGCAGCCCGGTGCCGAGGCCGACCATCAGGATCAGAGACAGAATGACTGGCGGAAAGGAGAGCCAGATCTCGACGATGCGGCCGATCACCCAATCGACCCAGCCGCCGAAATACCCGGCCACGTGGGCGAAAAAGGCGCCGATGATCATCGCGCCGATTGAGGCTGTAAACGCCACGGTGAGCGCCACGCGGGCGCCGAAGATCAGGCGGGAGAGGACGCAGCGGCCGAGGCTGTCGGTGCCGAGCGGAAACATCGTGTCGCCGCCATCGGCCCAGACGGGCGGGGTCAGGATCGATAGCAGGTTCTGTTCGTTCGGATCGTTGGGCGCCAGATAGGGGGCAAAGATCGCACAGACGGCCAGAATGAAGATGATCACCAGGCCTGTCTGGACGCGGCCGGATTTCAGCCAGAGCGGAAGCGGTCGCCCTTTAGCGTGCTGTTGCATGTCAACGCACCCTCAGTTTCGGGTTGAGGATCAGGTAGAGACTGTCGACCACGATGCTGATCACCAGAACGGCGACGCAATAGGTGAGCCCCGCGCCCTGGATGATCGGAAGGTCGGCGTTGCGGATCGCATCGACCATCAGGTTGCCCATGCCCGGGTAGGAATAGATGATCTCGACCAGCAGCGTGCCGCCGAACAGGAAGCCGAACTGCACGCCCATCAGGCTCAGCGTCGGCAGGATGGCGTTCTTCAGGCCGTGGCGGATCAGGATGCGCTTTTCGGAAAGTCCGCGAAGCCGGGCCTGCTGGATGTAGTCGTCCTGATAGGCATCGAGCAGGCTCGAGCGCAGCACGCGCATGAGCGACGGAGACAGCGCGATGCCGAGTGCGAGGCACGGCAGGATCATGTGTTGGAGCGCATTGAGAAAGGTCGGGATATTGCCGGTGATCAGGCTGTCGAGCAGCAGGAAACCAGTGACGAGTGGGCGCTCGAAGCCGGGGCTGAGACGGCCGGTGAAGGGCAGGACCTCGAAAAAGACACCGAATATGAGGAGCAAGAACAGGCTCCAGAGGAATTCCGGAAGCGAGAGCAGCAGGATGGAAACGAAATCCATCACCGCTTCGGCGCGGGTGCCGCGCACGTAGAACAGGAAGAGGCCGCCCGCGAGGCCGAAGACGGTTGCGACCATCATGGCGATGACGGCAAGCTCGATAGTCGCGGGCAGTGTCGAACCGATCAGGCTTGTCACGTCCTGGCGGAAATGGATGGAGCGGCCGATATCACCATGGAAGAGCTTGTTCAGCCAGATGCCATACTGCTGATAGAGCGGCAGGTTGAGGCCCATTTCGGTGCGCATCGCCTCGACTTCCTGAACCGTCGCATTGGGCGGCAGGGACATGGCGGCCGGATCGACCGGCAGGATGCGCAGGATGCAGAAGAGAAGCGCGGAAACAAGTAGAAGGATCGGTATCGCGGTCAGCACGCGCTTTACCAAAAGCTTGGCAATGGTCGCAAACATGCGCATGCCCCGTATTACGATGTTAGGGAAGGGGTCCGGATCGGCTCCGGACCCAATAAAACAGATCAGTCAGATCTTCGCTTACGACCAGGACATGGTGCTGCCTAGGACCCAGGCATTGCCATATTTGACGTAGTTGAGGCTCTTCTTTTTGACCAGCGTCTGGACGCTCTGCAGGATCGGAATATTGGCGCCGGTTTCGACAGCTTCCTGCGCTACGGCCTTGTAACCGGCGATGCGCTTCTCGTAGACAGGCTCGACGAAGAGCTTGAGGATCTTGTCGCCGATCTCCATTCCCTTCCAGGCGCCGAACGGCATCTTCGGGTTCATCAGATAACCGGAGAAGATTTCCGGGTCGCCGGTGGCGTTGTCGAAGCTGTAGAGCGTCGCTTCCGGCAGCTTGCCGCCGCGGTTGAGCTCGAAATATTTCGAATATTCGATCTGTTCGAGTTCGACCTTGAGGCCGACCTTCTGCCACATCTGCACCAGGGCGCGGGCAATATCGAAATCGCTCGGGAACTGACCGTTGGTCGCGGCGAGCTTGAAGGTCGCCGGTTTGTCGGACGTGTAACCCGCATCGGCCAAGAGCTTCTTCGACAGTTCCGGGTCGTAGGGAAACTTGTAGTCGGGTAGGTAGCCCGGCGTGCCGGGGGTCGCCGGAATCGAGAGCGGCACGGCGGCACCGCCGTAGAACGCCTTGGAAAGTGCTGCCTTGTCGATCGCGTGGTGGGCGGCGAGACGGACGGCCTTGTCGGTAAAACCCAGGTCGTTGCGCATCTGCAGAAGGATCAGGCGGGTAAAGGGGTTGATCTCTGCCGTCAGGCCTTCGGTCTTACCAAGGCGCTCAGCTTCACGGACCGGAATATTGACGGTGAGATCCACCTGGCCGGATTGGATGGCGGCGGTACGGGCCGATGGATCCTTGATGATGTCGATGGTGACGCGCTTGATCTTCGGCTTGGTACCGAAATAGTCGTCGTTGCGCTCGAATACGATGCGCGAATTCATCTGGTAGTCGACGAGCTTATAGGGGCCGGTGCCGACCGGCTTTTTGGCGAACTCTTCCGGGCCGACGGATTCGATATATTTCTTCGGCACGAGGTAGCTGCCGAGGAACGCAAGCCACTGCGGCGCGGTCGGCGTCGGGGCGGAGAATTTCATCACGCCTGAGGTCGGCGAAAGGATCTCGATATCGGTGAGCGTACGCCAGGAATTGGCGATGTCGAGCTTCAGGCCGGACTTGATGCGGTCGACGAAGGTGTACTTGAAGTCCTCCATCGTCATCGGATCGCCATTGTGGAACTTCACGTCGCTGCGGATCTCGAACGGCATCGAAAGGCCATCCGGCTTCAGTTCCCACTTGGTGATGAGATTGCCGATGAGCTTCAGGTCCGGCGACTGATCGAGCGGCTGGTCGAAGACCATCTTGAAGAGCGGCTGCGCATCCGGGACGAAGCGAAGGTTCGGGTCCCAGGAGGGCACGTCGGACGGCCAGCCGATGGTGACGTTGTCGGTATCTGCAGCGAAGGCGATTGTGGCCTGCGAAAGCACGGAGCCGCTGACCGCGGCAAGGCCGAGCATCTGCAGGAGATTTCTGCGGTCGATTTCAAAAGTCATGACGATCCCTCTGGTTTGCCCGTCGATCGCGACCGACGGACCTGCGGCGGTTGGTGAAACGCAAGCCTGCAATCCTGCCAGGGGCTTCTCTTGATTTTCGATGCCGCTTTTTGCGGTCGTCCCCTTAACAATTGAGGGATCGTAGAACGAGGTATAAATTACTTCAAGCCTAAAATTTCCGATCGCCAGAAATTGAGAATCCCATCGACTTCTGCGTGTAGAAGGCCGGAAACGTCGGGTTTTGCCAGCCTGCAGGTTGAGAGCGTGATGAGCGGCGATCACCAAAGCGGTCACCGTAGGCCGGCGGCACAAAAACCCGTTGACGTTCTTTCCAATTATTTTATGCTTAAAATGTCTTTTAGAAAAATGACGCCTTAGCGCGACTGAAAGAGGGACGCTCATGATCGATCCGCATTGTCATTCCAGCAGCATCATGGTGGAGCGCCCGGCGGCGGTCGCCTTCGAACTCATGTCGGACGGGCTGAAACAGGGCCAGTGGGCCTGGGGCAGCCTCAATCGCACCGAGGTGGAGCCTGGCCTCTTCCGCGGCACCTCGACCTTTACCGGAAAGCAGACATTCGTGCGGCTCAATGTCGACCAGCCCCGCTTCCAGGTGGATTACGAAGTCGGTGCGGCCAAGGACGCCATGCAGTTTCGCAATATGTCTCGCGTCATCCCGGGCGAACTGCTGCGCATGGGGCCGGACAAGTGCGTGGTGACGCTGCTGACCTGGCGGCTGGAGACGCAGACGGATGCGGAGTGGATCCAGTTCGGCACGATCCACGAGGCTGAAATGTTCCTGATCAAGGGCATTCTGGAACGGGCATAAGGACAGGACCATGCATTCTCCCTACCTCCTATTCGAGAACCAGGCGCTGAAGAGCCCGGACGCGCCGATGCTGATCGCACCGGCCAGCGCCAAGCTGCCTTATGCGCCCGGGGGCTTTCGCTATAGCTACGGCGAGGTTTTCACGCGCGTCGGTCTTCTGAAGCAGACGTTCGCGGCGGCAGGATATGGGATCGGAGCCCGCGTGGCTCTCCTCCTCGAAAACCGTCCGGAATTCTTCGACTACTGGCTGGCGCTGAACGCGATCGGCGCCTCGATCGTGCCGATCAATCCCGATCTGCGCCGCGACGAACTGCTCTTTCAGCTCGATATGGCCGAGGCTTCGCTGATGGTCGTCATCCGCGCGCGGCTGGATGATCTGCGGGACATCTCGCCCGGCAAGGTGGCGGTGATCGCTGCCGGCGACGACATTCCGCCTTCGCCTGAAACACGAGAGGCACGACCCGGCGGCCGGGATGCCGAATGCGCTCTGCTGTTCACCTCCGGCAGCACCGGCAAGCCGAAGGGCTGCATCCTTTCGAACATCTATTTCGTCGGCATCGCCGAATGGTACACGACGCAGGGCGGTATCGCCGAAATGGGCGAGGGAGCCGAAGTGGCGCTGACGCCGTTGCCGATGTTCCATATGAACGCGCTTGGCTGCACGGCTGTCGGCATGATCATGAAGGGTGGCGCGATCGTGCCGCTCGACCGGTTCCATTCGAGCAGTTGGTGGGCGTCGATCGCCGATTCCGGCGCGACGATCATTCATTGCCTCGGCGTCATCCCAGCGATCCTGCTGCAGCTCCCGACCGTCGAAGCAGAGCGGGCACACAAGGTGAAATTCGCGTTGGGACCGGGCGTCGATGCCCGGCACAAGATCGAATTCGAGAAGCGCTACGGCATCCCGATCGTCGAAGCCTGGGCGATGACCGAAACCGGGGGCCGGGCAGTGACCACCACCGCGGCGGACGAGTATACGCCAGGCCTGCGCTGCATCGGCCGGCCGCGTGCCGGCATGGATTTTCGGATCGTCGATGATGCGGGGAACGACGCGGAACTCGGCAAGCCGGGAGAACTGCTGGTGCGTGCCCAAGGCGCGAACCCGCGCGACGGTTTCTTCAGCGGCTATTTGAAGGACGAGAAGGCGACCGAGGAGGCCTGGGAAGGCGGCTGGTTCCATACCGGCGACGTCGTTTATGCCGACGAGAAGGGGCTTCTCTATTTCTTCGACCGCAAGAAGAGCATCGTGCGGCGCAGCGGCGAGAATATCGCCGTGCTGGAGGTGGAGGCGGCCCTTGCCAAGGATCCGGCGGTCAAGGCTTCGGCGGTAACGCCAGTGCCGGACGACCTGCGCGGCGAGGAGGTTTTTGCCTTCATCGTCGAGAGCGAAACTGCCGGAGCGGGCGAGCCGGCCGAGAAGGCAAAGCGGATCATCAAGGCCGCCGGCGCCCATATCGCCTATCACAAACTGCCCGGCTACGTGGTCTTCATCGACAGGCTGCCGGTGAGTTCGACCCAGAAGCTGCAGCGCGGCGAGATCAAGACGATGGCGGCAAAGGCGGTCGAGGATGGCTCGGCGATCGATCTCAGGAAGCTGAAGGCGTCCATCCGAAAGGCGGGATGAACTCCCTTACGATCCTTGTTCGCTTCTGATATACTATAAATCACAGCTTAAATCATGATATGGAGGCATGCATGACCCCGGAAAAGATCCTCTATGAGACGTCCGTTACCGCGCATGGCGGCCGGGAAGGAAAAGCGCAGAGCACGGACGGCAGCTTTGCCGTCAATCTCTCGGTGCCGAAAGGGCTCGGCGGCCCGGGCGGCGAAGGAACCAATCCGGAGCAGCTTTTCGCCGCCGGTTATGCGGCCTGTTTCCTCGGTGCGGTGAAGCTCGTGGCGCGCACCAGCAAGATCGCGCTGCCGGATGACGTTTCGATCACCGCCAAAGTCGGCATCGGCCCCGTGCCGGTCGGTTACGCGCTGGCGGTCGAGCTTGTGGCGTCCTTGCCCGGCATCGAGCGCGCAGTCGCGGAAGAAGTAGTCGCCGGTGCGCATGAGCGCTGCCCCTATTCCAATGCGACGCGCGGCAATGTCGACGTCAAGCTGACGGTCGCCTGATGGTTTTGTCCCGCGCGCGGCAATCTTATGACGGCGTGGTTCTGGCGGTGCCGGTGACGGTGCCCTACCAGCGCTATTCCATCGAGACCGCGCACTGGTGGATGGGCAAGGCGCTCAGGGCATTGGCGGAAGGCGCCGGCATCAGCCATCGGGATTTTGATGGCTTTTCGGTCGCGAGCTTCACGATGGGACCGGATGTCGCGGTCGGTCTGACCCAGCATTTCGGGTTGTCCCCGCGCCATATCGACCACGTGCCGATGGGTGGGGCTGCGGGTATCGTCTCGCTTCGTCGGGCGGCACGGGCGGTGCAGGCGGGCGATGCGGATATCGTCGCCTGCGTGGCGGCCGACACCAACCGGGTCGACAGTTTCCGCAATCTGCTGGCTGGCTTTTCCCGGTTTTCGCAGGATGCCGTCTATCCCTATGGTGCCGGCGGCGCCAACGGCAGTTTTGCCCTGATCGCCCGGCATTACATGGATCGCTATGGCGCGACACGCGAGGATTTCGGCAAGCTCTGCGTCGCGCAGCGCGACAATGCGCTGCGCAATCCCGATGCGCTGATGAAGAAGCCGCTGACGCTGGAGCAATACATGTCGGCGCGGGCGATTGCCGAGCCGTTCCATCTGTTCGATTGCGTCATGCCCTGCGCCGGTGCGGAGGCCTTTCTGGTGATGCGCGAGGAGACGGCCGTTTCGCTCGGGCTTCCCTTTGTCCGGCTACTGTCGGCCATCGAGCGGCACAATGCGTTTGCCGAGGATCCGGTGCAGGTGCGCGGCGGCTGGGTGGTTGATCGCGACGAGCTTTACGGGATGGCGGGTTCGAAGCCGGACGACATGGATTTTGTCCAGACCTACGACGATTATGCGGTGATCTCGATGATGCAGTTCGAGGATCTGGGTTTTTGCGCCAAGGGCGAGGGCCCGGATTTCGTGCGCCATCACACGTTCACGATCGACGGGTCCTTTCCGCACAACACGTCCGGCGGCCAGCTTTCGGTCGGCCAGGCGGGAGCCGCGGGCGGGCATCTTGGGCTTACCGAAGCGATGCGCCAGCTTTTAGGGACGGCAGAAGGCAGGCAGGTCGAGGATGCGAAGCTCGGGCTGGTTTCAGGTTTCGGGATGATCAACTACGACCGGGGGCTCGCTTCTGCAGCCGCCATTCTGGCGAGGGCATCATGACCGGACCCTTCCTCAAGCCGAAGCGAAAGAACCCGCTCGCCCGCACCACTCAACCGCTGCTGCCTCCCTCGGCCCGCAGCCGCAAGGCGCACGGGCTAACGCTCGCTGCCGCGACCGGCCGCTTCGTGCTGCAATGCTGCGGCGAATGCGGCCGCTACACCTATCCGGCACGCGAGGCCTGCCCGAACTGCCTTTCGTCCGACCTGACGTTCAGGGACGCGCCGACCGGTGGTTCGCTGCTGTCGGAAACGCGGATCGAGGTGACCAGCGATCCCTATTTCCGTGAACACATGCCGTGGCGCACCGGGCTGGTTCAGCTCGACTGCGGGCCGATTGTTATCGTGCATCTGCATGGCGGTTGCGGCGGACCCGGTAGCCGGCTCAAGCTGTCCTTGCAGCTGGACCGGGCCGGACAGGCCGTGTTCTTCGCCAAACCCGTTTTGGAGGTGTCGCACATGGAAGACGATCCTCAATGGCGCGAGATGACCGCCGATCCGAGACACCGGCGGGTTCTGATCACCGACGGGCGGAGCCCGCTTGCATTGCCGCTGGCGCAGGCACTGAAGAAAGCGGGAGCGGCCAGGATTTTTGTCGGCGTGACAGATCGCTGGAAACCTTTCGACCAGCAGGCGTCGCTGGAGGCGATCGAAGGTGTCGAATTCGTCGATCTGGATCTGACGAGCGAGCGTTCCGTGCAGGACCTGTCGATGGATATCGGCGCCAAGGTGGAGATCCTGATCAACACGGCCGATCATGTCCGGCCGGCGCATCTCTTCGATGCGGGGGCGGCCAATGCGGTGCGTGAGGCGATGGATCATACCGTGATGGGACTGATGCGCCTTGCCCAGGCTTTTGGACCGGTGATGCGTTCGCGCGGCGCCGATGGCGCGGCTGGAGCCGCTGCCTGGGTCAACGTGCTTTCGGTCCACGGACTCAGCAATGCGCCGCAGTTCGGCGTCCATTCCGCCGCGCATGCGGCGTGCCTGTCGCTGTCGCAATGGCTGCGCACCGAGCTTAGGCCGGGCGGTATCCGGGTCATCAACGCCTTCACCGGGCCGCTCGATACCGAATGGTTCCAGACCGTACCGCCGCCGAAGGTGGCGCCAAAGGCCATGGCGGATGCCGTTCTCGACGGATTGAAGCGCGGTTTGGAAGACATTTATGTCGGCGATGTCGCCAAGGATATCGAGGCGCGGTTGTTCGACAATCCGAAAGCCGTCGAGCGGGAGGCTGGTCAATGAGCGGCGATATTCTGGGAAAATTTGCGGGGGCATTGGCGAGCGGTGCGGTCCGCGTCGTCGACCTCACCCACACCCTGTCGCCCGATTTCCCCGTCATCGTCATGCCGCCGGAACTTGGGCAATCCGCGCCGTTCCGCATGGAGAGAATTTCCCGCTACGATGGCGGCGGGCCAGCCTGGTACTGGAACAACCTCTCCTTCGGCGAGCACACCGGCACGCATTTCGATGCGCCGATCCATTGGTATACGGGCCGCGATCTACCGCTCAATTCCGTCGATACCCTGCCGCCGGCCGACATGATCGCGCCGGCCTGCGTGATCGATTGTTCTGTCGACGCGGCCAAGGACGCGGATTTCCTGCTGACCGTTTCGGACGTCATGAAGTGGGAAGAGCAATATGGTCGCATCCCGGCGCGCTCATGGGCCCTGCTCAGAACCGATTGGTCGAAGAAGTCAGGCGCCGCCTATGCAAACCTGCTCGCCGACGGCGCCCATACTCCGGGGCCGGATGCGGAGGTGATGCGCTGGCTCGTGGCGGAACGGGACATCATCGGCTTCGGCACCGAGACGATCGGCACGGACGCCGGCCAGGCCGGGCATTTCTCGCCGCCCTATCCGGCGCACCATTACCTTCATGGCGCTGGCCGATACGGGCTGCAATGCCTCACCAATCTCGACCAGCTGCCGCCGACCGGTGCGATGGTCGTGGCAGCACCGCTCAAGATCCAGGACGGTTCGGGCAGCCCCTTGCGCGTTCTGGCGCTCGTTCAGGAACGCTCCACCAGATGAGATCCACTCGCCACGCGCCGGGCGGCGGTGTCGTAGAAGCTCGTGAGCAGCTCCAGCATTTCGGTCGCCTCGCCAAGCCCCTGTTCCGCGTGATCCATTTTCTGGATCAGCGACACGAGAAGCTGCCGGCGCAGAGCCCGATAATCCTGGGTAAGCTTGGTGCCCTTGCGGGTCGGCGTGTAGAGCGTGTCCTTGCGCGACCGGCCCTTGACCCGCTCGATGAGCTGCAGCGTCTGCAGCTTCTTGATGGCGTATTGGATGTTGGCGGTGTCGTCGCGGCCGAGCAGACGGGAAATCTCGCCGAGCCCTTTCGGCTTGTTGCGATAACGGATCGTGTGCAGGATGGCGGTGTCGAGGCCGCTCAGGCCCGCGCCGGCAAGCTCGCTTGAACTTTCCGACTGCCACCGCAGGAAGGCGGCGGAAATTCGCCAGAGCGACCATTCGAACTCGGTCAGCGCCGCTTCCGACATCTCGACGGTCGTGTCGCTCAGCGGGTTTTCAGGCGTGGTCGACACAGTCATGCGGCTCTCCGGGGTGTTTCTGTACCCGGAGTAAAGCCTTAAATTGGGGTTTTGACGAGTGCGAATCGCACCCGGAAAATGAACGAAACGAGGGGAACATGCGCATCTTCTGGCAAAGTTTCATCGATGCCACTGCAAGCGCCGCCTATATGACGCGGCTCTCGGACTATCTGAACAGCATTGCCGAGCCGGGCACGACAGTCGACGTCTTCGGCATCAGCCCGCCGGACCGTCATTTCGGGCGGCTGGCGGAGTTCCGTTGCGCGGCGATCGCCATCGACAACGGGCTGGAGGCGGCGAGCCGTGGATATGACGCCGTCGTCATCGGCCATTTCCAGGATCCCGGCCTCTATGAGCTCAAGTCGGCGCTGACCATTCCGGTGATCGGCGCCGGCGAGGTCTGTATGCATTATGCGGCACGGCTGGGCCGGCGCATGGCGCTGGTCACCCTCGATGACGTCTTTCAGACCTGGCATTACGAGCAGGCCGATCTCTACGGCCTCGGCGGCCGGGTGAAGCACGTCGTCGGCATGAATTGCGAACCTTCGGATTTCAGCGCCGCCTTTGCGGGCGACGAAGACGCGCGGCGGCGGATGCTTGCCAATTTCACCGCTTGCGCTGAGCCGTTGGTGCGCGACGGCGCCGACGTCGTGGTGCCGGCAGGCGTTCTGCCGGGACTGCTGGTCGGCGGCGAATACGGGTTCAAGGTCCTGCATGCGCCGGTCGTCAATACGGCGGCGGTGGCACTGAAGAGCGCCGAGATGGACGTGCGGCTGCAGAAGATCAACGGCATAGAGGTCAGTCGCGGGCCGTTCTGCGCGCTCGCCAACGAGCACGCGATCGAGGATTTCCGGACTTTTGTCGCCAAGGGCCGTCAGGCGCCGCTGTTTCCGAGTGGCACCTGAAGAACGTCACATCGTCAGTATCAGGCGTCCGCGCGAAATGGCGCCTTTTTCCATCAGGCGATGGGCTTCGGCCACTTCCGACAGCGGCATGGTGCGGGCAACCTGGGGCTTGAGCAGGCCGGCGCCGGCGAGATCCATCATTGATTGCAGCGCCGACTTGTCGTCGGTGATCATCGCCCGGGTGACCTTGACGCCGAATTCCTCGCCGCGATCCCTGATCGGGTCGGCGACCAGCCAGACCATATGGCCGCCCTTCTTGAGCACCTTGTAGGACTTGTCGTGGACTTCGCCGCCCATCAGTTCGAAGACGATATCCTGATCGGTGAGGCGTTCGGAAAAGTCATCCTCGTCATAGGCGATCACCCGATCGGCGCCGAGACCGAGCACATAGTCGCGATTGGTCGAGCGGCAGGTGGCAGTGACGTGGGCGCCGAGGTGGTGGCAGAGCTGGACCAGCAATCCGCCGACTGCGCCCGAACCGGAATGCACGAGAACCTTGTCGCCTGATTTGACTTCCGCAGTCCGCACTGCGATCCAGGTGCTCAAGCCGGCATTGGTCAGCGCCACCGCATCGACGGTCGAGAGGTTGTCCGGAATTTTGACAGCATGCTTTTCATCGACAGCGATCATTTCCGCATATCCGCCCTGGGCGAAAACGCCGGCCATGACCGCGGCCCGGTCGCCTACCTTGAACTCGGTGACGCCGTCGCCGATGGCGATCACCGTGCCGCCACCGTCGCGGCCGGGCACACTCGGCATCGGTAGGGTGAAGTGACTTTGCAAGTGTCCGGCGCGGAGCTTCCAGTCGAAAGGCGTGACGCTGGCAGCCTCGAGCTTCACCAGGATCTGGCCCGGTCCGGCGACCGGATCGGGCAGGTCGACATAATGCATCGCATCGGCCGGGCCGTGTTCGCTGTACTGGATGGCTTTCACGTCGTCACTCCTGGAAAATTGATGCAGCTTATGCGGAGCGCGCGGTGGCGACCTCGGCAGCGATGCCGGCGCCGAGGAACCTCGTATCGCTTGAGAGCAGATAGAAGCTGATGCCGGCTTCCGACCATTTTCCGACGTCATCGGCGGAGGGGCGGAAGATGCCGACGGCCTTGCCCGCTTTGCGGGCAGCCCTGGTGATCGTCAGAATGGCCGCATCCAGCTTCTCGGCTCCATCCGGCCCCATTGCGCCGATCGAGACCGAGAGGTCGCCGGGGCCGATGAAGACCACGTCGACGCCCTCGACGGCGACAATTTCCTCGACATTGGCGAGCCCTTCGGCGGTCTCGATCTGGATCGCGAGGACGAGGCTTTCATTCGCCGACTTCAGATAGTCGGGAATGCGGTAGCCGTAGCCCGCGGCGCGTCCCGGGCCGACGCCGCGTTCGCCGATCGGCGGATAACGGGTCGCCAGAACGGCAGCCTTGGCCTGGGCGGCGTTCGAGATCCGCGGCACCAGCACGCCGGCAGCTCCGGCGTCGAGCACGGCGGCTATCGATTCCGGGGCGTGGCCGGGAACGCGCACCATGGCGGGCACGCGATGGACATCCGAGGCACGGACGAGGTTTTCGATCAGCTCGCGGCCGATCTGAGCATGTTCGGCGTCGACGCAGATGAAATCGAGACCGGCCGCAGCGGTCACCTCGATTGCGACCGGATGCGGGATCGCCGCGAATGTGCCGATGACGCGCTCATGGCCAATACATTTCCTGCGGAAGTCGCTCATCGGGATACCTTGTGAAGTCTGCTGAAACGGCTTTCAAACCTGCGTCAAATTAAAGTTTAAGCCTAAAATTCCTGGAGCTGCAAGCGAATTAAACAGTATACTGAAAATTACATGAAATAGGGAGTGTATATGCATTATGGAAAAATTTGCTTGATATAAGACAGAATCAGTATACGGTTTTCGCAGGAGATTTCGATGTTGAAGCCGACCGACAATCTGGTGGATGCGATCTATGCCGATCTGCGGCTGAAGCTGCAGCGGAGTGCCGTTTCGCCGACGGATCGCTTGGTGGATACCGAGATCGCCCATGCCCACGGCATTTCCCGCATGCCGGCGCGAGAGGCGCTGCTTCGGCTGGTTTCTGAAGGTTATCTTGTCGGCACGACGCGCGGCTTTGCAGTGCGGGAATTGTCGCTGGACGATATTTCCGGGCTTTTCGAGGTGCGTCGCCAGCTCGAGCCGCGCGCCGCGGCCTGTGCGGCCCGCGACATGACGCCCGAGATCGAGGCGGAGATCACGGCGGCGATGAACCGGGTGGAACTGGCGCTGGGTGCGAGCGATATTCCGGCCCTGCTGGCGGCCAATGTCGATTTCCGCAATGCGTGGCTGAAGGCCGTCAACAATCCGCATATGGCGGCGACGATTTCCCGTTTCATCGATTATTTCCAGTCGGTGCGGCTCGGCACGTTCGCCGATCCGGGTGCCGCCTACCAGTATATCGACGGTCTTTCCCGCATTCACGCAGCCTTCCTCGCGCACGATCCGCTGATGGTCCAGGACCGCATGACGCTTTTCATGTTCGCGGCCGAGGAGGCCTATCTCTCCGTCCGGCGGCGCCAGTTGCAGGAGGCGCAGACCGCGCGTCCCGTCCGCAGAAGAATACAAAAGAGAGGAACAGCATGATCAAGCCGCATCCGCTGAAAGGCCCCAGCAGACTGAAACTCGGCGTCTTTTCGCCGAATGCAGACGGGGGGCTGGCGATTACCGACGTGCCGGAACGCTGGCAGGCGCGTTGGGAGGACAATCTCAACGCCGTGCAGATCGCCGATCGGGGCGGGCTCGATTTCTTCCTGCCGATCGCCCGCTGGAAGGGTTTCGGCGGCAAGAACCGGGTGCGCGAATGGTCGTTCGAGACGTTCACCTGGGCAGCGGGCCTTGCTTCCGTCACCGAGCGGATCGGGCTGTTCATGACCGTGCATGTGCCGCTTGTGCATCCGCTTTACGCGGCAAAGGCGCTGGCGACCGTCGATCACATCAGCAGCGGCCGGGCGGGCCTCAACATCGTCTGCGGCTGGAACCCGAAGGAATTCGGCATGTTCGGCGTGCCGCTGGTCGAGAAGGGCTACGACCAGGCCGACGAATGGCTGGAGATCATGGAGCGGGCCTTTACGTCCGACGCGCCATTCGATTATGACGGCACCTATTACAAGCTCAAGGACGTCGTCAGCCGGCCAGCCAGCCTGCAGTCGCCGCGGCCGGTCACCATGAATGCCGCCTTCGGCGGGCCGGGTCGGGATTTCGCGGCCAAGAACTGCGAGTACCTGTTCACGACGTTCACGGAGATTGCCGAGGCCGGAAAACACGTGGAGGACATCAAAGTCCGCGCGGACAAGCTCGGGCGCGATGTCGGTGCCTATACGGTTTGCCATGTCGTCTGCCGCGAGACCCAGCAGGAGGCCGAGGAATATTACGAGCGTTATGCGGTGACGATGGCAGATCACGCGGCGGTCGATGCGCATATGGCCGGCAAGAAGGAATTCACCCAGTCGCACGACAAAAATGCTTACGATCTTTATCGAAAGCGGTTTGCAGGCGGCGCCGGCGGTTATCCGCTGATCGGCACACCGGAAAAGATAGTCGAAGACATGATTGCGATCTCCGAACAGGGGTATTCCGGTATTGCCATGTCCTTCGTAAACTACACCTATGAGCTGCCTTTCTTCTGTGATCGCGTCATGCCTTTGTTGAGGAAGGCGGGGCTAAGGGTCGAATGACGATAAATATTCAAAGCGACGAAGTGGACGCGACGCGGCTCGCCTTCCGGGAAGGCATGGCGCAACTGGCGGCGGCGGTGAACATCGTCACGACAGACGGGCCGGGCGGGCTTGCGGGCTTCACGGCTTCGGCCGTCTGCAGCGTGACGGACCGGCCGCCGACGCTGCTCGTCTGCCTCAACCGGTCGAGTTCGGTCGCCGGCATGTTCGAGAAAAATCGCGTGCTCTGCGTCAATACGCTGGCCGCAGGCCACGAGCCGATGTCGAGGCTGTTCGGCGGTTCGACGCCGCAGAACGACCGGTTTGCGGTGGGCGATTGGGTGCTCGGCGCGACGGGATCGCCGCGGCTGACGGATGCGATCGTCTCGTTCGATTGCGAAGTGGAAAATGCGGTCGAGAGCGGAACGCATCACGTACTGTTCTGCCGTGTCGTCGGGATTGCCCACGGGCCGGCGGATGAAGAAGCACTCGTTTATTTCCGGCGTCGCTACCATCACCTCAAATGAGATGAAGATCTCCGCGGTAACGAGTCCCGCGGAGGTCTTTGCATTATCTGGCCTTGGCGATGATCTCGCCGAGCACCGTGTCGAAACGGTCGATTTCTTCCACCTTGTTGTAGTGGACCATGGAGACCCGCATGCAGCCGCTTTCTATGGTGAGCCCGAGGCGTTTCATCAGGCGCGGTGCGAACATATGGCCGTCGCGGCTGCCGATATTGTTCTTGCCGAGTTCGACTGAGAGATATTGCGGCGTCAGGCCCGGAATGTTGAAGCAGATGGTCGGAACGCGCTTTTCCACCTGGGCTTCGTCGGAAACGCCGTAGATTGTGGCGCCATGCTTCTTCAAGACCGACAGCATCTTCTTCGACAGCGTCTGCTCGTAGGCGCGGATGGCGCCCATGGCGGCGGCAAGCGCATCGCGGCGCGAATGTTCGCCGTCGGCAAGGAACCTGCGGCCGAGGTCCTCGAGATAGAGCACGGCGGCATTCATGCCGGCGACGTTCTCATACGTGAAGGTGCCGACCTCGATCTTGTAGGGCGGAACGTCCGGAATGAAGTCTTCCTTGAAGGTGGGGAGCTTGACCAGCGCGTCATAGCGCCCCCAGAGGAAGCCCATATGCGGCGAAAAATTCTTGTAGCCGGAGCAGACGAGATAGTCGCAATCCCAGGCCTGCACGTCGATCAGCGCGTGCGGGCCGTAATGCACGCAGTCGAGGAAGACCTCGGCGCCGGCCGCATGCGCCAGCTTGCCGACGGTCGCCACATCGACGATCGTGCCGATCGAATGGGCGGTGACCGTGCAGGCGACGAGACGGGTCTTGTCGTTCAGGAGCGGCTTCAGGTCGTCGGTATGCAGCATGCCGTCTTCGCGCATCCTCCACCAGACGATCTTGGCACCGTCGGCTTCGAGCGCCATCCAGGTGGCGATGTCGGCGTCATGGTCCATGTCGGTGACGATGATCTCGTTGCGCTCCTGCAGCATCTTGGCGATGCCGAGGCTGACGAGGCGGATGAACGAGGTGGCGTTGAGGCCGAAGGAGATTTCCTCCGGACGGTAGGCATTGACCAGCAGGCCCACCGAGACGCGGGCCTCGGCGATCGTGCGGTCAACGCCCTGGCTGTGCAGATAGGGCGCCATGCGCTGCACGTTGCAATCGACGAGATGGGCTGCGACGGCATCAACGACGGCCTGGGGCACCTGAGCGCCGCCGGCATTTTCGAAGAAGATGAAGTCCTTGTATTTCTGGAGGGCCGGAAATTTCAGCCTGAGTTCATCGACCGGAAAGGCCTTGGCGAGGTTGTCGCCTGCCGTGACATGCGTGTTCATGGATTTCTCCCTGGGTGTCGTCGATCGATGAAGAGGGATACCCGTGACACAATAAGCCTCCCCCTATTTATGTTTGCTCACAGCCTAATGAGCATTTGATCAAACTTTCAAATGTTCTATTGTGTCATCGGCATTCGATCAAGGGGAACGCGTCGCGAACAGGAGATGGCCGGACGCCGGGAGACTTGAAGAGCGCGGCCCGTTATGCGAGGCCTGGTTGTGATATGAATGGATCAGAGGACAAGGATGGCGGATAGCGGGCTTTTGAAGGTCACGTCGCGCGTGACTGTTCAGGATACGGTCTACGAACAGTTGCGCCGGGCGCTGATGTGGGGTTCCTTTGCCCCGGCGCAGGCGATCACCATTTCGTCGCTGGCAACCGAGTTCGGCACCAGCCACATGCCGGTGCGCGAGGCGTTGAGACGGCTCGCGGCGGAGAACGGGCTGGAGATCGGCCATAACGGATCGGCGCGGGTGCCGGCGGTTTCCCGTGAGCGGCTCGACGATCTCTGCCAGGCACGCATCGCGCTTGAGGGTCTGGCGACGGAACTCGCCGCCGGGCATATGACCGACGAGGATATCGACCGTTCGGAAGCGCTCGCCCGCGAGCATGACGAGACCGGCAAGGCCGGCGACGTCTACGGCATGCTGCGCAAGAACCAGGAATTCCATTTCGGCATCTACGAGGCATCGCGCTCCGAAGTGCTGCCACAGCATATCGAAATGCTCTGGCTGCGGTTTGGCCCCTATATGCGGATGCTGACCAATTACGTGGAAAAGGAATTCGACAAGGGCGTCGTGTACCCGTTCTCGTCCTATCATTTCAAGATCGTTGCGGCGCTTCGAGAGCGCAATGGCGCGCTCGCGCGGGACATGATGGTAGGGGATATCCTCGCCACCCAGTCGCATCTGCGGGATATGTCCCCGGAACTACGGTAACCCCGGCGCGGTGCGCCGGGGCGTGAGCTTTTAAGGTCCGGCTTACTGGCCGAGGCCGAGCGAAGCGAGATACTCGACCGAAGCCGGGATCTTCGACTTGTCCTTGATCTCGACGATCAGGCGCGGATTGCTGGTGAGATCGGCAAGTGCCTGGAAGACCGACGGCCAGAGGATATTGCCTTCGCCGAGCGCCCAGTGGCGGTCCGCGTAACCGTCGGCATCCTGCAGGTGCACGTGCTGCAGGCGATTGCCGGCCGCCTTCACATAATAATCGACCGGCGGAGCGCCGGTGGAGCCGTGCGCGTAATGGGCATGGCCGGTATCGATCGAAACCGCGACGGCCGGCGAGTTGAAGCTGTCGGCAAGCGCCACGCGGATGTGCTGGTCGATATCCTCGATGTTTTCCAGAACGATCACTGCGCCGATATCCTCGGCCTGCTTGACGGCATCGCGCATCGTCAGATGCACGTGCTCGACGAGGCGCTCGCCCTCGCCCTTGTTGTTGTCGAGGTTGTTGTAGGACCAGGTGGTGTAGGGGCTGTGGGCCACCATCTGGGTTGCGCCGATCGCGGCGCAGACGTCGAGGCCCTGCTTCAGGCGCTTGGCGACGACGGCGCGGATATCCGGATCCTGGGAAGCGATGGTGAAGCCCCAGAACGGGCCGTGGATGCCGAGGCGGCCTTCAAAACCGTCGAGCAGCTTCCTGGCGCGCTCGGCCAGCGGCGCCCAGTCGCCGTTTAGAACGTCACCGGTGGTGAAATCCTGGAGTTCGAGATCGCGCTGTTTTTCGAAAAGCCAGTTGCGGTGAATTTCGAGCTCGCCAAGCGTCATGGCGGCGCCGATCACGGGGAGGGAGGACATGGAAAACTCCATTAAAACAAAGGAAATTTGGGGGAGGAATGCGCCGGAAGAAAATCTACGCGGAGGGTTCCATGCCAGAATTTTGTGTCGCCAATATTACATTTGTAACGCGCGATCATGAAATTTGCATCCGTGTTCAATTTCATCGAATCGCCAAGTTAGCGTCACGGAAC
This sequence comes from Neorhizobium galegae, assembly GCF_021391675.1. Classification (NCBI taxonomy): domain Bacteria; kingdom Pseudomonadati; phylum Pseudomonadota; class Alphaproteobacteria; order Hyphomicrobiales; family Rhizobiaceae; genus Neorhizobium; species Neorhizobium galegae. The sequence goes on along the minus strand of NZ_CP090095.1, from coordinate 4,447,785 downwards.
TGATACACGGGCTGGCCAAATAGCCCCTGCAAATCAGGGGGTATTCGTGAGCGGCAGCAATACGCTTCTTAACGTTGTCAATCGGGGCGAGCGGCTTTCACGGCTGCAGCCCGAGCGGATGGCGTGCCGTTGGCGGGCCAAGCTCAGCGAACCCCTCAGCCGTCACCGCTCAAGCTCACAGGGGCTGATCGAGCTCGTCCATTAACCCGAAGCCAAAGGACTATTTCCATGGTCAACTTCACCCGCCGCAGCACGCTCGGCCTTGCCGGGGCCGCTGCCGGTTCGCTGATCCTGCCGCGTTTCTCGATCGCCCAGAGCGACAAGCGTCCGTCGATCACCATCGCCGTCCAGAAGATCACCAACAACAATTCGCTGGACGTCTGGCACGAACAGTCGAATGTCGGCGAGCGCGTTTTCTTCCCGAACCTCTGGGAAGGTCTCATCCTGCGCAACTGGATGGGCAACCAGGGTCCGCTTCCGGGTCTCGCAACCGAGTGGAAGCGCATCGACGACAAGACGCTGGAACTGAAGCTGCGCCAGGGCGTCAAGTTCCATAACGGTGACGAGCTGACGGCTGACGACGTCGTGTTCTCGTTCTCCAGGGAACGCGTGTTCGGCAATACGGAGCCGGCCGGCGGCAAGACGATCTTCGAAGCCGAGCACAAGCCGACCACCGTCAAGGAACTGCCGGCTTCCGTTCCCGGCGTTGGCCGCCGTCTGTGGCCGGCTCTTGCCGGCGTCGAGGCCGTCGACAAGTACACCGTCCGTTTCCACAACGCGACACCGGATGTCACGATGGAAGGCCGCCTTTATTCCGGCGGCAGCCAGATCACCAACCGCCGCGCCTGGGACGAAGCCAAGTCCTTTACCGAGTGGTCCCGCAAGCCGGTCACGACCGGCGCCTACATGGTTGCCGAATACAAGCCGGATGTCTCGCTGACGCTCGTCGCCTTCGATCAATACTGGGGTGGCCGTCCGCCGCTCGCCCAGATCCGCTTCGTCGAAGTTCCGGAAGTCGCCTCGCGCGTCAACGGCCTGCTCTCCGGCGAATACGACTTCGCCTGCGACCTGCCGCCGGACCAGATCGCCACGATCAAGGCTGCCAAGGGCTTTGAAGTTCAGAGCTCGACCATCTGGAACCACCGCGTTTCGGTCTTCAACACTCAGAACCAGATCCTTGCCAACCCGCTGATGCGCCGGGCGATGACGCACTCGATCGACCGCAAGGCGATCGTCGATGCGCTCTGGGCCGGCCAGACGGTCACCCCGGCCGGTCTGCAGTTCGAATCCTTCCGGACTTCGGACATGTTCATCGAAGGCTGGGCCGCTCCGGAATTCAATCCGCAGCTCGCCAAGGACCTCATCAAGCAGGCCGGCTACAAGGGTGACCCGATCCCGTATCGCCTACTCAACAACTACTACACGAACCAGACGGCCAACGGCCAGATCATGGTCGAGATGTGGAAGCAGGTCGGCATCAACGTGCAGATCGAAATGAAGGAAAACTGGGGCCAGATCCACGATCCGGCAGGCGTCAAGGGCGTCCGCGACTGGTCGGCTTCCAATACGATCAACGACCCGATCACCCCGCTTGTCGTGCAGTTCGGCCCGAACGGCGAAGTCCAGCAGAAGAAGGACTGGACGAACGCCGAAATGAACAAGCTTGCGCAGGTCATGGAAACCTCCACCGACCGCGCGCTGCGCAAGAAGGCGATCGCCCGCATGCTGGAAATCTGCGAGCGCGAAGACCCCGTCTATCAGGTCCTGCACCAGAACGCCGTGTTCACGGGCATGAAGTCGTCGCTCAAGTGGAAGGCCGCTCCGGCCTTCGCGATGGACTTCCGCTCCTCCAACTGGGCGATCTGACGGGATCGTTCTCCCCTGCTCCGGCGACCATGCGGCCGCCGGAGCATTTGTTTTCAAAAACGGCAATGTCTTCGGTCCGGAAGCGGCGGGAGGCAGGAGTATGGCGGGATATGGATAGGGCATCGTCCAATCTGGTGGAGCTGCGTGACCTGAAGGTCGCCTTCGACGGCGTCCAGGTTCTGCACGGCATCGATCTCAATGTGGGCCGGGGCGAAGCGCTCGGTCTCGTCGGAGAATCGGGGTGTGGAAAGTCGGTGACGTGGCTCGCGGCGCTGGGACTGCTTCCCGGCAAGGCGAGCGTTACCGGTTCCGTGCGGCTTGAGGGGCAGGAACTCGCCGGTGGCCCGCGCGAGGTCTACGAACAGGTGCGCGGCGGCCGGATCGCGATGATCTTCCAGGACCCGTCGAGCTCGCTCAATCCGGTGCTCAGGATCGGCCGCCAGATCGTCGAGGCGCTGTCGCTGCATCGCGGCCTCAGGGGTGACCCGGCTAGAAGGGAGGCGCTGCGGCTATTGGACATGGTCGGCATTCCCGATGCCCGCCGCCGTTTCGATCTTTATCCCCACGAATTTTCGGGCGGCCAGTGTCAGCGTCTGATGATCGCCATGGCGCTTGCCGGCGAACCGGACCTGCTGATCGCCGACGAGCCGACCACGGCGCTCGACGCGACGATCCAGGCGCAGATCCTCGACCTGCTGATCCAGCTCCGGGCCGAGACCGGCATGGCGACGGTGTTCATCAGCCACGATCTCGGCGCCGTTTCTCAGGTCTGCGAACGGGTCTGCGTCATGTATGCCGGCCGGATCGTCGAGGAGGGCAGCGTTGCGCAGCTCTTTTCCGAGCCGCGCCATCCCTATACGCGCGGTCTATTCGACGCGATCCCGCGGATCGACGGTCCCCGCCAGCGGCTGATCCCGATTCCCGGCACGGTTCCGAACCCGAAACATCTCCCCGAAGGCTGTTCCTTCCAGCCGCGCTGTTTTCGCGCGGTCGAAGCCTGTCGCGTCGAGCGCCCTCCGCTCGTCACATCGGCCGATGGCCGGCAGCTCGCCTGCTTCCGGCCGGTGCCGGCAAACGAGCCCGCCGAGCCAAGAACCAGAGTGACCGAGGATATGCTGCTATGACCGCGCTCATCGAAGCGGACAATCTCGTTCGCATCTACCAGATCCGTCGCGGGTTGTTTGCACAGGCGCATCCGGTGCGTGCCGTGGACGGCATCTCGCTGGCGCTGAAGCCCGGCGAGACGCTCGGCGTCGTCGGTGAGTCCGGCTCGGGCAAATCGACCCTCGGCCGGATGCTGCTCGGCATCGACGCCGCACAGGGCGGCGAAGTCAGGTTCGAAGGCAAGCCGATGCCGCAGCTGAAGACGCCGGAATGGCGCGCGCTGCGGGCGAAGATGCAGTTCGTCTACCAGGACCCGCTGGCGGCGCTCGATCGGCGCGTGACGATCGCCAGGCAGATCGGCGAACCGCTGGACATCCACAAGCTCATCCCGAAACAACACCAGCAAGCCCGCGTCGCCGAACTGATGACGGCCGTTGGCCTGCGTCCGGATCAGGCCGGGCGTTATCCGCATGAACTGTCAGGCGGCCAGCGGCAGCGTGCCGTGATCGCCCGCGCGCTTGCCGCACGCCCCAAGCTTCTGGTCTGCGACGAGCCGGTTTCCGCGCTCGACGTCTCCATCCAGGCGCAGGTCGTCAACATGCTGCGGGACCTGCAGGAGCAGAACGGCATCGCCATGGTGTTCATCAGCCACGACCTCAAGGTGGTGCGCAACATCGCCGACCGGGTGGCGGTGATGTATCTCGGCCGGATCGTCGAGGAAGCCTCATCCGACGTGATTTTCCACTCGCCGCAGCATCCCTATACCAAGGCGCTGGTTTCCAGCGTGCCGGTGCCGGGCAAGATCCTCGAAGGACGCGTCATTCTCCAGGGCGAGCCGCCGAACCCGGCCAATCGCCCGTCCGGCTGCGCTTTCCACCCCCGTTGCGCGCTGGCGCAGGACGTCTGCCGCGCTGTCGTTCCGCAGCTTCGCCCGATCGGCAATGGCCGCACGGCCGCCTGTCATGTCGTGGCCGGCGAAGCCGCCGCGATTGCGGCCTGAGGAGCCCCAGATGATCCGCTTCATAGCCGTCCGAATCCTCAGGGCAATGATCACCATCTTTGCCGTCGTCACCTTCGCCTTCGTCGTGCTGCGCATGTCGGGCGACCCGGCGCAGGTCATGCTCGGCCCGGACGTGCCCCAGGAGGCCGTCGATGCGTTCCGTCGCTCCTGGGGGCTCGACCAGCCGCTCTGGATTCAATATCTCGCCTACATCAAATCGATCTTCAGCGGCGATTTCGGCGTGTCGATGCGCGACAAGGCGTCGGCGCTCGATCTGGTTCTGCAGCGCGTGCCTGCGACGCTGCAGCTCACCCTGCCGGCGCTGCTCCTGAAACTGGTATTGGGCATCCCGGCCGGCGTCTATGCGGCGCTGCACCGCCAGAGTTTTGCCGATCGCGGCGTGATCTTGCTCGCGGTCCTCGGCTTCACGATCCCGTCCTTCGTCATGGGTCTCCTGCTGGTGCTGATCTTTGCGGTCACCCTCGGCGTGCTGCCGTCCGGCGGGCAGGACACCTGGGTGCATGGCATCCTGCCGACGGTGACCATGAGCATCGGCGGCATCGGCATCCTCGCCCGCTTTTCGCGTAGCGCGATGATCGAGGTGATGGGCCAGCCCTATATCCGCACCGCCTCCGCCAAGGGCCTGAAATGGCATGACGTCGTCTGGAACCACGCGCTGCCGAACGCGGCCGTGCCGATCGTGACGATCGTCGGCTTCATGGTCGGCTCGCTGATTGCCGGTGCCGTGGTGGTCGAGTCGATCTTCTCCTGGCCGGGCATCGGCCGCCTGCTGATCGTCTCGGTCAGCAACCGCGACCTCGCCGTCGTCCAGTGCATCCTGCTGATCATTGCCGCCGCGATGGTGGTTTCGAACCTCGTCGTCGACCTGCTCTACGGCTGGCTCGACCCCCGCCTTCGCTCCAACGCGGCGCATTGAGGATAAAGAGATATGGCTACGATCAATCTGTCGGAAAGCTCGCGGACGCCCGGCTGGTATGCGACCTTCATCACCCGCCTGCGCCGCAACGTGCCGTTCACCGTCGGTCTCGGCATTCTCTGGCTGGCGGCCGTGGTGGTGGTTGCGGTCTTCGCCGACCAGATCCGCCCCTACAACATCACGGCCATGGACCTGTCGAGCCGTCTTTCCCATCCGGGCGCTCTGAAACATCTGCTCGGCACCGATGAACTCGGCCGCGACGTGCTTTCGCGCCTGCTCCAGTCGGTCCGGGTGTCGCTGATCATCGCCTTCGGCGCGACGATCCTGTCTGCGGTGTTCGGCACGGCGCTCGGCTTCGCGGCGGCGCAATTCCGGGGTGCAGTCGAACATCTCGTGCTGGTGCTTGCCGATTTCCAGGCGGCGCTGCCGTTCCTGATCATGTCGCTCGCGGTGCTCGCCTTCTTCGGCTCGTCCATGGTGCTGCTCGTCTGCCTCATGGGGTTCTACGGCTGGGAGCGTTACGCCCGCATCGCCCGCGGCCTGGCGATCTCGGCGAGCTCGCAAGGGTATGCGGCCTCCGTCGTGCAGCTCGGCGCAACACCGGCGCGGGTCTATTTCCACCACATCCTGCCGAACGTCGCCTCGACGTTGATCGTCTCGATGACGCTGACCTTCCCGGAAATCATCCTGATGGAAAGCGGTCTTTCCTTCCTGGGGCTCGGCGTGCAGCCCCCGGAGACGAGCCTTGGCAACATGGTCGGTTTCGGCCGCGAATACCTGACCCGCGCGCCGTGGATCATGCTCGCTCCGTCGGTCGTGATCATGCTGACCACCCTGTCGATCAGCATTGTCGGTGACTGGCTGCGCGACAAGCTCGACCCCACGCTTTCGTAATCTCGGTGTGGTCGCCGCAAGCCCGGTGGCCACTTCCGTTGACGCAGCTCTTGGCGCTGTGGACGGATTACAACGGATCGTCAACGATCACGGGCGAAAACAGCCCAAAACCAGCTGTTTCATAAACTCGCCACTTGAGTTTCTGCGATCATGCCGCTAAATCTCACGCCACCAGGACCGGGCCCCTCTGACAGTTCATGCTTGAGCTGTGATGTCGGACTGGATTAGTCCAACTTGGGTGCCTGGTGTTCGTGGGAATCATGTGACGACAACGGCGGTGACCTACGACAGGCGGAAATGCAGGTCGTGAGCGTCTCAAGTTCGTCTCGGTCCACACGCGGGCACTCCCGCCTTTTAAGAGATTGGGTGCCAAATGATGGAAATTTTCAGCGCGGAGGCATTGTCCGCCCTCCTGCAGGTTATCATGATCGACCTCGTGCTGGCCGGCGACAATGCGATCGTCATCGGCCTTGCTGCTGCAGGCCTGCCGAAGGAACAGCGGTCCAAAGCCATTCTGGTCGGTATCATCGCAGCGACCGTGCTGCGTATCGGTTTCGCGCTTGCCACGACCCAGCTTCTGCAGATCGTCGGCCTGCTGCTGGCCGGTGGTGTCCTGCTTCTCTGGGTCTGCTGGAAGATGTGGCGCGAATTGCGCACGCCCCATCAGCATGAGGACGAAGCTAACGAAGCGCTGCAGAATGCAGACCTCAATGCCGACGGTACGGTCGCGGGCGGTGCGCCGCGCAAGACTTTCTCCCAGGCTGCCTGGCAGATCGTCATTGCCGACGTCTCCATGTCGCTCGACAACGTGCTCGCCGTTGCGGGTGCTGCTCATGAACATCCAGAAGTCCTGATCTTCGGCCTGGTCCTCTCGATCGCGCTGATGGGTATTGCGGCAAGCTTCATCGCCCGCCTGCTCAACAGGCATCGCTGGATTGCCTATGTCGGTCTTGCCGTCATCCTTTACGTGTCGCTCGAGATGATCTGGCGCGGCTATCACGAAATTGCGCCCTATATCGCCGGGTAATGTCGTCCGGCGCGGCGGTCCTGCCGCCGCGCCGTTTTCTTCGGGCCTTTAGCGTCCCGTCTTCGCTCGCCACGCGCCGAGCAGCTTTTTCCTGATCTCAACCAAAACTTATGCCGCGTCAGCAGAACCTATTCGTCAGGCTGCCGATCTGCTTTTATGTCTTCATGCCAAGCTGCGGCGCCCATGCGCCGGCCGTGTTGGAGTGGAGGACGCGGGCTCGATTTTTGGAGGAGAATGCGCCTGTCCGCCGGGCGCGATAGATCGACCATCTAGGAAAAGCCATGACCGAACCCTGTTATGATGTTGCCCATCTCGGCCACGTCGAGCTCTATTCAGACCGTTTCGACGAGTCGCTCGACTTTTTCACCCGTGTCTACGGGCTGACCGAAAGCGGCCGTGAAGGCGACAGCGTCTATCTGCGCGCCTATGACGACTACGAGTTCCACACGCTGAAGCTCACCAGGCATCACACGACCGGTGTCGGCCACATCGCCTATCGCACCTCGTCCGCCGAAGCGCTTGAGCGCCGCGTCAGGGTAATCGAGGAAAAGGGCTGGGGCGTCGGCTGGACCGAAGGTGATCTTGGTCACGGTCGGGCCTACCAGTTCAAGAGCCCTGACGGCCATCTGTTCGAGCTCTACTGGGACACCAGGGAATATGTGGCGCCGCCGGAAGAAAAGCCGGCGCTGAAGAACATCGCCCAGCGTTACCATGGCCGCGGTGCGAGCCCGCGCCGCCTCGACCACGTCAATCTGCTTGCCGCCGATGTCAGCCTGATCCGCGAATTCATGACCACGGCTCTGGGCAGCCGGGTTACCGAGATGATCCAGCTCGACAACGGCCGTCTCGGCGGCTGCTGGTTCACCATCAACAACAAGACCTATGATCTCGCCTGCTCCGAGGACCATACCGGTTCGCATGGCCGTTTCCACCATGTCACCTATGCCTGCGACCAGCGCGAGGACATCCTGCGCGCCGCAGACATCTTCCTGGAAAACGGCGTTCACATCGAATCAGGCCCCCACAAGCATGCGATCCAGGGCACGTTCTTCCTCTACGTCTGGGAGCCCGCCGGCAACCGCGTCGAGCTCGCCAATGCAGGCGCCCGCCTGATCCTGCGGCCGGACTGGAAGCCGGTCGTCTGGACCGAAGCCGACCGCAAGAAAGGCCAGGCCTGGGGCATGAAGACGATCGAAACCTTCCACACGCACGGCACGCCGCCGGTGGCGCACAAGTAAGTCAAGAGGCATCCCATGGCAAAGACAGCATTGGTCATCAGCGCCCATTCGGCGGATTTCGTCTGGCGTTGCGGCGGCGCGATCGCGCTTCACGAGGAAAAGGGCTACGACGTCACCGTCATCTGCCTGTCCTATGGCGAGCGCGGCGAAAGCGCCAAGCTCTGGAAGAACCCGGGCATGACGCTCGAAAAGGTGAAGACGGAGCGCCGCAGGGAAGCAGAAAATGCTGCCAAGGCGCTTAACGTCACCGACATCCAGTTCTTCGATCTCGGCGACTATCCGCTGGTCGTGGACCAGGAGGCCAAGTTCAAGCTGGTCGACGTGATCCGCAAGGTTCAGCCGGAATTCATGCTCTCCCATTCCAAGTGGGACCCTTACAATACCGACCACATGTATGCGACGCAGGTTGCGATCGAAGCCCGCATGATCGCCCAGGCCTGGGGCCACAATCCCGGCGAAAAGATTCTTGGCGCGCCGCAGCTCTACCTGTTCGAGCCGCATCAGACCGAACAGATGGAATGGAAGCCGGATGTCTTCCTCGACATCTCTCCCGTCTGGGAAAAGAAGTGGGCGGCCATCCAGTGCATGGAAGGCCAGGAACATCTCTGGCACTTCTACAAGAATGTCGCCGAGAACCGCGGCAACCACTTCATGCGCAATTCCGGCGGCCAGGCCAGCGGACGCAAGTCGACCCACGCGGAAGGCTTCCAATCGGTCTTCCCGCGCACTGTCGATGAACTTTGATGGGGGATGAACTCTGATGTCGGTCGTCGTCCAGAATATCGAACGCGCGGATCAGTCGGTCATCGACCGGCTGGCCGCCTGCGGTGTTGCCACGGTGCATGAAGCGCAGGGCCGCAAGGGCCTGCTCGCCAGCTACATGCGGCCGATCTATCCGGGTGCGCGCCTTGCGGCGAGCGCCGTCACCATCTCGGCGCCTCCGGGCGACAACTGGATGCTGCACGTGGCGATCGAGCAGTTGAGGGCCGGCGACATCCTGCTGCTCGCGCCGACCAGCCCCTGCGAAGACGGCTACTTTGGCGATCTGCTTGCCACCTCCGCCCAGGCGCGTGGCTGCAAGGGCCTGATCATCGATGCCGGCGTGCGTGACGTGGTCGATCTGACCCAGATGAAATTCCCGGTCTGGTCGAAGGCGGTCTATGCCCAGGGCACGGTCAAGGAAACGCTCGGGTCGGTCAACATTCCGGTCGTCTGCGCCGGCGCCTATGTCCGGCCGGGCGACGTGATCGTTGCCGATGACGATGGCGTCTGCGTGGTTGCCCGCGAGGAAGCCGAAGCGGTTGCCAAGAAGGCGGAAGCCCGTGTCGCTGCCGAAGAGGACAAGCGCAAGCGGCTCGCCGCCGGCGAACTCGGCCTCGATATCTACGACATGCGCGGCAAGCTCGCCGAAAAAGGCCTGAAGTATATCTGAGCGGTGGAGGCCGCTTTCTCTTCTCCCGGGCGGGAGAAGAAGGGAGATCGAGATGAGTGACACTGAAACCGGCGTCCGCTGCATGTGGATGCGGGGCGGCACCTCCAAGGGCGGGTATTTCCTCGCCTCGGACCTGCCGGCCGACCGTGACAATTTCCTGCTGCGGGTGATGGGATCGCCCGACCCCCGCCAGATCGACGGCATGGGCGGTGCCCACCCGCTGACCTCCAAGGTGGCGGTGGTCCGGAAGTCCGAGCGGGAAGGGGTCGATGTCGACTATCTTTTCCTGCAGGTCTTCGTCGACCAGCCGATCGTGACCGATGCGCAGAATTGCGGCAATATCCTCGCCGGCATCGGGCCTTTCGCCATCGAGCGCGGGCTGGTGGCCGCCAAGGGCGAAAAGACCGAAGTCTCGATCTTCATGGAAAATACCGGGCAGATCGCCATCGCGACGATCGAAACACCCGGCGGCCAGGTGACCTACAAGGGTGATGCCCGGATCGACGGCGTGCCGGGAACCTCCGCGCCGGTGCCGATCGTGTTTGCCGATACGGCCGGTTCCTCCTGCGGCGCGCTGCTGCCGACCGGGAATGCGGTCGACGTGATCGAAGGCGTCGCCTGCACGCTGATCGACAATGGCATGCCCTGTGTCGTCATGCGCGGCGACGTGCTCGGGATTGCCGGAACGGAAAGCCCGAAGGATCTCGAAGCGAACCAGGAACTGCGCGCCAAGCTGGAGGCGATCCGGTTGAAAGCCGGGCCGATGATGAATCTCGGTGACGTCGCCAAAAAATCCGTGCCGAAGATGACCATGGTCTCTGCGCCGGCGGCGGGCGGGGCGATCTCGACCCGCACCTTCATCCCGCATACGTGCCATGATGCGATCGGCGTGCTCGGCGCGGTCAGCGTTGCGACCGCCTGCCTTCTGCCGGAAGGTCCGGCTTCCGAACTGGCCGTCATTCCGGAAGGCGACGAGAAGCTGCTGTCGATCGAGCATCCGACCGGCGAGATGAGCGTCATCGTCACCATGAAGGATGGCGAGGTCTATCGTGCGGCGGTGTTGCGCACGGCGCGCAAGCTTTTCGACGGCGTGGTTTTCGGCGACTGAGAGTAGGACACGGGCATGAGGATCGCATTTCTGGGTTTTGGCGAAGCGGCACGCGCCTTCCATGACAGCCTGGCGCCGAAGCTCGAGAATGGCGAATTCCGTGCCTATGACCTGCTGCTCGACAATGCCGCCAAGGCGGGTGAGATGCAGGCAGCGATGACAAGCCGTGGCGTCAGGCCGGAAGCGTCGCCTGCGGGTCTTGCCGATGCCGAATGGATCTTCAGCGCGGTCACCGCCGACCAGAGCCTGATTGCCGCGAAGTCCATCGCGCCGCATCTCGGCCAGGGCGCGCTGCTGATCGACATCAATTCCGTCTCCCCGGGCCGCAAGCGCGAGACTGCCGCGCTTATCAACGAAACGGGTGCCGACTATCTCGACATGGCCGTCATGGCCCCGGTCCATCCGAAGGGCCATGCGACGCCGGTTCTGATTGCCGGCAAGAACGCGGCCGAACTTCTGGAGCGTTTTCGCGGTCTCGGCTTCAGCGCCGATGTCGCCGGAGAAGCAGTCGGCTCTGCGACAGCCATCAAGATGGTGCGTTCCGTGTTCGTGAAAGGTCTTGAAGCAATCACTGTCGAGGCGCTGCTCGCGGCAGAGGCCTCGGGCTGCTTCGAGGAAATTTTAACCTCGCTCTCCCAGAGCTTTCCGGGTCTCGATTGGTCGAAATTCCCGGATTACCAGTTCGAGCGCACCACCCGCCACGGCCGCCGCCGGGCCGCCGAGATGCGTGAAAGCGGCGTTACGCTGGATGCGCTGGGGCTGAACGGCGGTCTTGCCCGCGAGATTGCCGCCGTCCAGGACGAGATGGCGGCCAGCGGCGTGAAGCCGGCCGGCGATCTCAGGGAAACTGTTGCGCGGGTCCTTTCGGCTCGGCGTCAAGGCAAATAAGCTCGCCTCTTCAGCGCGTTGCCTTGTATACGCGGCATGCTTTTCCACTCCAAACCCGCACCGTCATCCACAGCCTTAGCCCTCTGTATACATGAGGCTTGGCCAATCCATCAGATGTGGCTAAGATTTGCAGATCGACAGGCGGAGGTTGCGCCGGCTTGTCTCAGGCAAAGGTGCGGATTTGGAAGAGACCTCGAGAACGACCCACACGATGCGCGCGCTGATGGAACTGCGCAAGAAAATCCTCAGCGGCGACTATCCCGGCGGCACCCGGCTGTTCGAAGTGTCGCTGGCCGAGACGCTGCAGATTTCCCGGACGCCGGTGCGCGAGGTGATGTCGCGCCTTGCGGAAGAGGGGCTGCTCGACCGGTTGGCGAATGGCGGTTTCGTGGTCCGAAGCTTCACCTATGCGGATGCCGTCGACGCGATCGAGCTGCGCGGCGTGCTGGAAGGGACCGCGGCGCGGCTTGCCGCCGAACGCGGCGTCTCCCAGGCAGGATTGGATCAGCTTCGGGAAATCCAGGCCCGGCTCGACGATTGTTTCGGTGAAGCTGCGGACGACGTGGATCTGGAAGCCTATTCGGAGGCGAACGCAAGGTTTCATGTGGTGCTGGTCGAGCTCTCCGGCAGCACGGTAATCCAGCGGGAGGTCGAGCGCGCGACACGGCTGCCGTTCGCGTCGCCATCGGCATTCCTGTCGGGCCGCGCCCACGTGGCAGCCTTCCGCCAATCGCTGCATATCGCGCAGGAACAGCATCGCACTTTGGTGTCGGCGATCGCCGGGCGCGAGGGCGCGCGGGCGGAATTCATCGCCCGCGAACATGCCCGCATCGCCCGCAAGAACCTCGAATACGCCGTGTTCGAGGATCCGGAACTGATGCTGACCGTTCCCGGCCTGGTGCTCCTCAACTCCTGAGACCCGACCGCCTGCCGCAGGTTTTGATGGTCGGAAGCCTTCGGTTTACTATCCGGAGGCGATCGTCAGCCTGCCGAATATTTCCCCTTGAATTTGTCTTCCGATGCCGTCATGTATACACGACATCTCAAGCCACAGACAAACCATAGGGAGGAATTCCGTGACTCAGGCCAATCTCACTCAAGTTTTGAAGGATGCGGGCAACACTGTCGAGCATCTGCGTAACTCCAAGACCGGCATCTATGTATACCCGGTCGTGGCTCCGGAATTCTCCAACTGGCGTTCTGAACAGGCTGCATGGCGTGAAGGCGCCGTTCTTTTCGACCAGTCGCATCACATGGACGAGCTGGTCGTCGAAGGCCCGGACGCCGCCAAGTTCCTGGAAAGCCTGTCGATCAACAGCTTCGCCAATTTCGGCGTCGATCGCGCCAAGCACTACGTTCCAGTCACGCCTGCCGGCCACGTCATCGGCGACATGATCATCTTCCGCGAAACGGAAGAGAAGTTCGTCCTCGTCGGCCGCGCGCCGACCGCCAACTGGCTGCTCTACAACGCGTCGCTCGGCAAATATAACGTCAAGCTGACCCACGACCCGCGTTCGCCTTCGCGTCCGGACGGCAAGCTCGTCACCCGCATCCATTACCGCTTCCAGATTCAGGGTCCGGATGCGCCGAAGGTCTTCGAAAAGATGAACGGCGGCCCGATCCCGGAAATCAAGTTCTTCCACGTCGACTGGATCAATGTCGGCGGCCGCAAGGTTCAGGCCCTGCGTCACGGCATGGCCGGCGCTCCGGGTCTCGAAATCTGGGGTCCGTATGCGGAGAAGGACGAAGTTCGCGCCGCCATCATCAAGGCCGCTGAAGAAGCCGGCGTCGATCTGCGCCCGGTCGGCAGCCGCGCCTATGCCACCAACACCCTGGAATCCGGCTGGATCCCGTCGCCGCTCCCGGCGATCTACACCGGTGACGAACTGCAGGCCTATCGCGACTGGCTTTCTGCCCAGAGCTACGAAGCCAGCGGCTCGATCGGCGGCAGCTACGTCTCCGACAAGATCGAAGACTATTACCTGAACCCCTACGAACTGGGTTACGGCGTCTACGTCAAGTTCGACCACGACTTCGTCGGCCGCGCCGCCGTCGAAAAGCAGAAGGCAACCCCGCAACGCCGCAAGGTTACCTTCGAGTGGAATTCCGACGACGTCGTCAAGGTCATCGCTTCGGCTTTCCAGCCAGGCGAGCAGGCCGCCAAGTGGATCGACTTCCCGCTCTCCAACTACGCTTCGTCGAGCTTCGACAAGGTGTTGAAGGACGGCAAGGTCGTCGGCCTGTCGATGTTCAACGGCTATAGCTACAACGAGCGTTCCATGCTGTCGCTCGGCGTCGTCGATGCCGACATCAAGGAAAACGATATCCTGACGCTCATTTGGGGCGAGCCGGATGGCGGTACCTCCAAGACCTCCGTCGAGCAGGGCCACAAACAGGCTGAGATCCGCGTTCGCGTCGCGGCGGTGCCTTACGCTCAGGAAGCTCGTGAAAATTACGCCGAAAGCTGGCGCACAAAGAAGGCCCTCTAATCGATGGGCGTGCGAGAACGGGTTGTTCTCGCACGCCGCTCCGTCCGTCTGACCGGACGTTTTTCATTGGCTAAACGGGGGGAGGATCAACAATGGCACTTTTGAATTTGTTCAGGGGCAAGCAGGAAGAAAAGTCCGTGGAGCCGGCCAGCTTCAGGGACCTTATTGACGGCTATTCCATCGAAGTCATGCCGCGCACCGCGGCCAAGATCGAAGATTTCAAGGCCCTGCTGCCGAAGGGCACGCGGGTCTATATCGCCCATATCGACGGGACGCCGATCGAGGACATGGTGCAGACCGCAAGGCGCCTGCACGAAGACGGTTTCCCCGTCATGCCGCATTTTCCCTCCCGTATCATTCCAAGCCATGCGATCCTGGAGGACTGGATCAAGCGCTACAGAAACGAGGCGGGCGTGGAGCAGGCGCTGCTGCTCGGCGGCGGCGTTTCGACGCCTGCCGGCGATTTCGACAGTTCCATCCAGCTGATCGAGACCGGCCTGTTCGACCGCTACGGCTTCAAGCGGCTGCATGTCGCCGGCCACCCGGAAGGCAATAAGGACATCGACAAGGACGGCGGTTACAGGATCGTCGACGAGGCGTTGAAGTTCAAGCAGGCCTATTCCGAGCGCACCGATGCGGAGATGGCGATCGCCACGCAGTTCGCCTTCGATGCCAAGCCGGTCATCGCCTGGGCGGAGCGCATCGCTGCCGCCGGGGTCAAACTACCAATCCATCTCGGGATTGCCGGCCCGACCAAGCTGCAGACGCTCATCAAGTTCGCCATCGCCTGCGGTGTCGGCCCCTCGCTCGGCGTGCTGCAGAAGCGCGCAATGGATCTCAGCAAGCTCCTGGTTCCCTACGAGCCGACCGAAGTGCTGACCGAGATCGCCGACTACAAGGCTTCCCATCCGGAAAGCCTGATCCAGCAGATCCATGTCTTCCCGCTCGGTGGCATCCGTGCCAGCGGGGAATGGATGAACGAACAGCTGACCGGCGAGCGCAACGTCGCACCGTGAATTAACCGAAGCGGGGCAAGTGCCGGACTTGCTCCGTTTCGACCCGCTGCCGGGAGGAGAAAGGCAGGGGAGGACAGACACGTGGACTATCCCAATCTGCGCCATATCCGTCTTTTCTGCGCCTGCCTGCGCACCGGCTCGCTGACGCGGGCGGCCGATATCGTCGGCGTGACCCAGCCGGCGGCCTCGCAGGCGATTTCGCGCCTCGAAGACCGCTTTGGAACGCGGCTTCTCGAGCGCGGGCCGGGGCATGCGATGGCGACGCCGGCAGGCCGGGTCGTCCAGACCCGGTCGCTCAGGGCACTCGATCTTATCCGGACCGGCTGCCAGAGGCTCCAGGCGGATTCGGGTTCGCGCGGCTCCGGTGCCGATGCAAGGCTGACGATCTCCCACCTGCGCGCCCTACAGGCCTTTGCCCAGACCGGAGGGTTTCCGGGTGCCGCGCGCATCCTCGACCAATCGGGCGCCGCGGTTCAGCGCACGGCGCGCAACGCGGAGGCAATCCTCGGCACAAGCCTTTTCGAGGCCGATGGCCGCGCGACGCGGTTCACCGGTGCCGGTCGCGCCGTTGCCCGCTGGGCCGGCCTTTCGTTGAAGGAACTCGGCAACGCCACCGAGGAAGTGCAGGAGCTGCGCGGCAAGTTCGATGGCCTGGTATCGATCGGCGCGCTGCCCATGGCGCGCACCACCATTGTGCCCGATGCCATTGCCTCGCTGGCCCTCACCCATCCGCTGGCGCGGTTCGAGATCCTCGAAGGCAGCTACGAGCAGCTTCTCAGCGATCTGGAAATGGGACATATCGATTTTCTGATCGGCGCGCTGCGCAGCCGCCTGACGCCGACACTGTGCCAAGAGCCGCTTTTCGATTTTCGGCTGGCAGTCGTCGCGGGTGCCGGCCATCCGCTTTCGAGCAAGGCGGATGTCTCGCTTGCCGAACTTGCCTCCTATCCATGGGTGGTGGCGCGCAAGGGGACGCCCAACCGCAGCACGTTCGATGCCCTGGCGGCGAAGTTTCCCGATGGACCGCAGATGCAAGGGACCGTCGAGACCGGCTCGCTGACGGCTCTGCGGGGTATCCTGATGCAGACGGATCGGCTGGCATTGCTTTCCCGCCATCAGCTCCGGCACGAGTTGAAGGCCGGGTTCCTCGCGCTTCTGAACTACGAAGTGCCGGGAAAGCCGCTGTCGATCGGCATCACCACCCGCCGCAACTGGCAGCCGACGGCTCTCCAGGCGGAATATCTGGCGGCGATCCGGCGTGTGGTCGCGACGGAGGCGGCAGTCAGCGCGCCTGGCGGTGCCCGCCTGCCTGCGCTGAAGGCGGCCGAGTAGCACCACTTGCCATTGCAGTTTTCGCAGTTATCGTTATTGCCGCTTAGGTCCGGCCGGTCTGATGTCGCGCGCCGTCAGGAAAGAGCGGGAGCACCTTTGAGAAAAAAGGCCGTCAACAGTCTCGAACGCCTTCAGGCGGTTCTTGAGGTTTTCACCGAGGACCGTCTGGAATGGACCCCGGAAGAGCTGATGGAGGAGCTGGGCTATAGCCGGCCGACGCTCTATCGCTATCTCAAGATCCTGAAGGACAGCGGTTTCCTCACGTCCATGCCGAATACCGGCTTCACGCTGGGCCCGAGGGTGGTGGAGATGGATTACCTGCTGCGGAAATCCGACAGTCTCATCCTTTCCGGCGCGCCCTACCTCCAGAAACTCACGGGGCGATACGAATGCACGGCGCTTCTGGTGCGCTGGTACGGCGAAAAGATCCTCTGCGTCGATTCGATCAGTTCCAGCCGCGAGGCGATCAGCAGCTATCCGCGCGGGAGGCCGATGCCGCTCAGCCGCGGCG
This sequence comes from Neorhizobium galegae, assembly GCF_021391675.1. NCBI lineage: Bacteria > Pseudomonadati > Pseudomonadota > Alphaproteobacteria > Hyphomicrobiales > Rhizobiaceae > Neorhizobium > Neorhizobium galegae. Next base: position 4,430,943 of record NZ_CP090095.1, on the reverse strand, counting down.
CGATCGGCCGCTCCATCGTCGCCTTCCTGCCGCGCCGCAATCTGGTGCCGCTGATCAATCGCACGCTCGACGATTGGCAGGCAGCGGGCGCCGGCGATACCGTGGAAGCCGTCCTCGACGGGCTGAAGTCGGTGCGCAAGAAGGGTTATGCCGTGGCCCATGGCGAGGTGACACCCGGTGTCGTCGGTTTCGCGGCACCGATCTTCGATGCGGGCCAGAGCCCCATCGCCAGCTTCTCCGTAACGATCGCTCAAGAACACGTCCGCGGCTCCGCTGTGGAGGATATCGGGCGGGAGGTCTTGCTTGCAGCCGGTGAGATCACCGCCGCGCTGGCCTCGCATCGACACAGGATTTCCGGGCGATAATCTCATAATACAAGAAAATGTGTTGACTTTCGGCGACTGCCTTCGCATTTTGCCGCGACGGAGCATGGCCGAGATCTCGGCATCGCTCGGCTCGCGGATTTTTTAAACGCCTCGGGGCACTGGACTTCCCTTAAGTTCGCGGTGCCGCAGCAGGACAGACAGGAGGAGCATTCCATGAAGAAGATCGACGCTTTCAACCATATCTGGCCGAAGCCCTTTTTCGATAAGCTGATCGGCTATATCGGCACGATGACCGATGTCACCATGCGCAGTGGCGCGGTGCCGATGATGACGGACCTCGACCGCCGTTTCCAGGTGATGGACATGTTCGGCGGCGACTACCAGCAGGTCCTGTCGCTCGCTTCCCCCCGCTCGAAAAGCTGGCCGGGCCTGAGCGCGCCTATGACCTTGGTCGGATCGGCAACGACTCGCAGGCGGAACTCTGCGAAAAATATCCGGAACGCTTCCCGGCCTTCATCGCCACCGTGCCGATGGAAAACCAGGAATGGATGATGGCGGAAACCAAGCGGGTCGTCGAAGATCTCGGCGCCTGTGCGGTCCAGATCTTCACCAATTACAGCGGCAAGCCGCTTGACCTGCCGCAGTTCGAGCCCTTCTTCGAATATATGGCAAAGTCCGGCAAGCCGGTTTTTCTGCATCCGTCGCGCGGCGCCAACTTCCCGGATTACCTGACCGAAGACCGTTCGGAATACGAGATCTTCTGGACCTTCGGCTGGCCGTATGAAACCTCGGCGGCAATGGCGCGCCTCGTGTTCTCGCGCATCTTCGACAAGTACAAGGGTCTCAAGGTCGTCACCCACCATGCCGGCGGCATGGTGCCCTTCTTTGAAGGCCGCGTCGGTGCCGGCTGGGACCAGATGGGCAAGCGCACGTCAGACCGCGACCTCTCGGTCGTGCTGAAGGCCCTCGAGCGTCCGCATCTCGAATATTTCAAGGAATTTTATGCCGACACGGCGAGCTTCGGTTCGACCAAGGCAATCGAGCACGCCATCGAATTCTTCGGCGAAGACCGGGTGCTTTTCGCGTCCGACGCGCCGTTCGATCCGGAAGGCGGCCCGATGTACATTCGCGAGACCATCAAGGTTCTCGACAACATGGACATCTCCGACGCCACTCGCCAGAAGATCTACGAGGGCAATGCCAAGAAGCTGCTCGGCCTGAAATAAGCGATCAGGTTTTCGGGATTATCGGACGCGCGGGTGCACAAAGCCCGCGCGTTCTTCATTTGGAGAGCCGGTCGATATAACGCCTGGCGGAGCGGGCGACGATCGCCTGTCCGTCCTGACGGACATTCTGGTGCGAAAAGGCGCCGTAGATCCGCTCGAAAGGCCAAAGTGCCAGCCGCTCTGCGACATCGGCAACTTCAGCGGCGCTGAGCGGCAGCATGTTGGGGTAGCTCCACATGAAGGAGACGTGGTCGGTGCCCGGCGTGACCTGAACGATATCTCCGGCCAGCAGCACGCCCTTGTCGTCTTCGCCCGTCCAATGCAGGACGGTGCCGCCGGCAAAGTGTCCGCCGCCATGGACCAGCGTGACGGAGGATGAAAGCACGAGCGCGTCCTCGTCCCACAGCCGGACATGATCCGACGGACGGCAGATCCACTCCTTGTCCGCGGCATGCAGATAGATCGGCGCGTCGAAGGCGGCGGCCCAATCCTGCATGGTCGTGTAATAGTGCGGATGGGAGATCGCGATGGCGCTGAGGCCGCCCAGTGACTGGACGATCGCCCTGGTCGCGTCGTCGAGGAGCGCGATGCAATCCCAAAGGATGTTTCCCGCCGGTGTGCGAACCAGCAGGGCCCTCTGGTTGATGGCGAAGGCGGGAACGGTCTGGATCGCCAACAGTTCCGGTTCGAGCTGCGCCCAAGAATTTCGGTGCGTCTGTGCAAGCTTTTCCGTCGTCGTCCAGGCCTGGCCGGAAGGCGGTATATACTGCCGCTCGTCTGTGCAGATGGGGCACGCTTCCGGCGCTTCCTCGAAAGAAGTGCCGCAGGCGCCGCAGAGAAAAACCGACATCGAAACCTCCCTCGGGACTGTCCATGGGTCCCGTCATGAATTTGATAGGAAACGATATTCGTCAAGGAAAGGGAAGTCCTTGCGTCCCCTGAGGCTGGCCAGCCCGAACCGCTCATATTCTCGAGGAAGGATTCACCTTTTCCAAAGGCAGGTGCGATAGGGTCCGGCTTAAGCTATTTTACGCCCGAGGATCGGATGACGGCCCCGAAGATGCCAAGGCTGCTGAACCTGGATATCCTGCGCCTCGTCTCGGCGCTGATGGTGCTGACGTTCCATTACGGTTTCCGCATGCGGATTTCCGGGGAGGGCGGTGGCATCGGCTTTCCTGAACTCGCACCCCTTGCCATGTGGTTCGATACCGGCCTGCTGATCTTCTTCGCCATTTCCGGCTATGTCATCACCATGTCGGCCGAAGGCCGCTCGGCCTATGATTTCGCCGCCGGGCGTTTCGCGCGGCTCTGGCCGACCTTCATCGTCTGCGCGACGATTACCGCCGTCGTGCTCGCCGTCTGGCATGTGCCGACCCTCGATCCGCCAACGGTCAGGCAATGGCTCGCGCATGGGGTGATCATCTCACGCGGCCTCGGCCAGCCCTTCCTCGACGGCGCCTACTGGACGATCGCCTACGAGATCATCTTCTACGGCTGGGTTTTCCTGTTGATCGCCACCGGCCTTTTCGAGCGCGGCTGGCGCGTTGTCGTACTGGCGTGGCTGGCGATTTCGATCGTCAACGAGGCCTTGATCGGCAGCGGCGCAATCCAGAAACTGCTGATTACGGAATATTCCGGTTATTTCGCTTTCGGCCTGGCGCTCTACAAGGTGAGGCAGCATGCGTCCCTTTCGAGCCACTGCGTGCTCGCCGCCGCCGTCTGCTGGGCAATCGCCACACCCTTCCTGACCGAACCGGACTTCATCGCAACATACGGGCTGAGCCGCAGCGCCGTCGGGCTCGCGCTGATCGGGCCGCTGGCGCTTGCAGCGGTTGCGGTCTGCGCTACGGCCCCGTCGCTGCGCATTTCTCAGACCCTGGCGATCGGGCTCGGCGGTCTCACCTATCCGCTCTACCTGCTGCACCAGAATATCGGTTACGCGGTGTTTGCTCGTTTCGGTACGGAACAGAACCGCTGGCTCGTAGCCCTCGTCCTGGTTGCTGCCCTGCTCTTCGCCGCCTGGGTGATCGCAAGAACTGTCGAACCGGCGTCGCGGCGGGCGATCATCCGCGCGGCTGGTCATCTTCGCGACGGTTTGGGGCGCCTCAGACAGCGGACCGCCTGATCCGGATTGACGGGTTCATTTTACCCGGGTAAATCGGCTCCTCAATACAGAGGGAGCAGATGGCAGATTTTCATTGGACCGCTTTTCGAGGCGACAAGCGCATTGCGGGCGGTTCACCGGCCGAGGTCGTGACGGCGATCAGGGCCGGCGGCCGTGAAAGCGTTCTGGTCTTCGACGATGCGACCGGAAAGCCGGTCGATCTCGATCTCCGCGGCACACTCGAAGACTGTCTCGGCCGCCTTCCCACGGACAATGTGGAGCCTGTCGAGCCGGTGGAACGGCGGCCCGGACGGCCGAAGCTTGGCGTGGTGCCGCGCGAGGTGACACTGCTGCCGCGGCATTGGGAATGGCTCGGCCAGCAGCCGGGCGGGGCCTCGGTTGCTCTGCGCAAGCTCGTCGATGCGGCGCGTGCAGCCAGCAGTTCGGGAGATGACAGGCGCCGGGGTCAGGAGGCCGCCGACCGTTTCATGCGGGCACTCGGCGGGGATCAGCCGGGATATGAGGACGCGGCGAGGGCGCTTTATGCCGGGCAAGAGGATCGCTTCAAGGAGCTGACGGAGAGTTGGCCGACGGATGTCCGTGATCACGCCCGATATCTCGCTCGAGCCGCATTCGATGCGGGCCCAGCAGACGAGAAATAACTCTTTTCATTGCGCATCGCCAAAAAAAGCCGCGGATATCTCGCAATTCGGAGCAGTCCGGTACTTTTCGAACAGCTTCTGTCCGCGATTGAACATGGACCGGATGGAAACCGCACCGTAAGTTGTTTCGAGTCGCCGGGGAGGGTGGCTCGGAGGAGCAGTTATGGATCGCATGAAGAATAAGGTCGTTCTCGTGTTCGGCGCCGGTTCAGTCGGCCCGGGTTTCGGGAACGGCAAGGCCGCGGCCGTCGCCTATGCCCGCGAGGGCGGCAGCGTCGTCTGCGTCGACGTCGATCTCGATGCGGCGAGGAACACGGTCGACGTCATCGAATCCGAGGGCGGCACGGGCCTGGCGATTGCCGCCGACGTCACCAAGTCCGTTGATATTGCCGCCGTCGTCGAAACGACGATGGAACGCTTTGGCCGCATCGACGTGCTGCACAACAATGTCGGCATCAACCTGCCGGGCGGGGCGGCCGAGGCAACCGAAGAAAGCTGGCGCAAGGTGATGGACGTCAACCTGACCAGCGCGTTCCTCACCTGCAAGGCCGTTCTGCCGATCATGGAGAAGCAGGGCGGCGGCGCGATCATCAATATTTCGTCGCTCGCCTCCATCCGATGGACCGGCTACCCATACGTTTCATATTATGCATCGAAGGCGGCGCTGAACCACTTCACACGCGCGATTGCGATCGAATATGCGGCCAAGGGCATCCGCGCTAATGCCATTCTGCCGGGGGTGATGGACACGCCGCACATCCAGAAGCAGATCAGCGGTTACTATGGCTCCACCGAGGAGATGAAGGCCAAAAGAGACGCCCTTTCGCCAATGAAACGCCAGGGAGACGGCTGGGACATCGCCTGGGCCTCGGTTTTCCTCGCGTCCGACGAGGCAAAATACATCACCGGCGTCGAGCTCCCGATTGACGGCGGGCTGCATGTGACGGTGTCCGGCAGCTTGAACTGAGACAATTGCAGGTCCGCGGAAACGAGATCCATGATGTGGATCGGTTTTAAAGTTTTCTGCTTTGGCGGCAAATTTAGGCTTGCCTAATCTGCCGGTCTTCAGCAAACTCCGGCAACTTGAAGAAGAATAAGATCCAGATAATGGACCACTGCGGATGGCTGGAGGAGCCGGACGTCGGGAGGAGAAGCGGTCGCGCCGGAGAGGGGCGTGGTCCGCCCGGATTTGCGGCCTGGCTCGCGATTATCCGGAGCGTTTCTTCCGTTTGTCCGCTTCGCGGCACAGAGGAGGATGATGTGTGACGGCAGCCCATAATACGATCGAGCCCATGGACGAGGCTTCGCTGCTCGCCGGCCTCGAAGGCGTGGCGCCGCAGCAGAGCGGTTCCGTCTGGATGCGGCCGGTGGAGGCGGTTGCCGCAGCACTTCTCGTCGGCATCATCGCGCTTTTGCTGGCCGGGGTCATTTCCCGCTATGTTTTCTCGCTGCCGATCGTCTGGATCGACGAGGTGGCGTCGATCTCCTTCCTCTGGCTCGCCATGCTCGGCTCCGCCATGGCGGTCGACCGCAGCGAACACCTGCGGCTGACGCTTTTCGTCGGCATGCTGCCGGAGAAGCTCCACGGGTTGGCGAATACGCTGGCCCTGCTACTGATGGCGCTCTTCCTCGGCGTGATGCTGCGGCCGGCCTACGAATACGCGATCGAGGAATCCTACATCACCTCGGCGGCGCTCAATATTCCGATGAGCTTTCGAGCCGCGGCCCTGCCGGTCGGCGTCGGGCTGATGCTGATCCTCGCGGTGGTCAATGCGCTGAGGGGATCGAACCTCAGGCAGGTGGCGATATCCGTAGTCGTCATCGCCGCCGTGACGGCGCTCCTCTGGCTCGTCGGGCCGAGCCTGAAGCAGATCGGCAACTGGAACATTCCGATCTTCCTCGTCGGATTCGTGGCGCTGTTCCTGGTTCTCGGGGTGCCGATCGCTTTCTGCTTCGGCCTCGGGACGCTGGCATTTCTGACGTTCACGACTTCTGTTCCGGTCTTCGTGATGATCGGCCGCATGGACGAGGGCATGTCGAGCATCATCCTGCTCTCGGTGCCGATCTTCGTGCTGCTCGGCTGCGTGCTTGATGCGACCGGCATGGGCAGGGCGATCGTCGAGGTTCTGGCATCGCTGCTCGGCCATGTCCGGGCCGGCATGTCCTATGTCCTGCTCGGCTCGATGTTCCTGGTGTCCGGCATTTCCGGCTCCAAAGTCTCCGACATGGCGACGGTCGCGCCGGCGCTGTTTCCGGAGATGAAGCGTCGCGGTCACAAGCCGCCGGAAATGATTGCACTGCTTGCGACGGGCGCGGCGATGGCGGAAACCGTGCCGCCATCGATCGTGCTGATCGTGCTCGGGTCCGCGGCCGGCGTTTCGATCGCCGGGCTGTTCACCTCCGGTTTCGCGATTGCCATGGTTCTGCTTCTGGTGCTTGCGATCCTGGCGCGCTGGAAGGCGCGGCATGAATCCATGGCCGGCGTTCGCCGTGCGCCGCTCTCGGTGATCAAGAAGGCGTTTCTGGTCGCCGCCCCGGCGCTGGTGCTGCCCTTCCTGATCCGCACCGCCGTCGGCGAGGGGATTGCCACCGCGACCGAAGTTTCGACGATCGCCGTTCTCTACGCGATGATCATCGGTGCGACGCTTTATGGCGGCATCAGCCTGAAAAAGCTCTATTCCATGCTCGTGGAAACGGCGGCACTCTCCGGCGCGATCCTGATGATCCTGGGGGCCGCGTCCGCCATGGCCTGGGCACTGACCCAGACCGGGTTCGCGGCGCAGCTTGTGCAGGCGGTCCAGGGCCTGCCGGGTGGATGGATGACCTTCATGGGCGTCACCATCCTGATCTTCATGGTGCTCGGCTGCGTGCTGGAAGGCTTGCCGGCGATCGTGCTGATGGCGCCGATCATGTTTCCGGTCGCCCGTTCGCTCGGTATCAACGACATCCACTATTCGATGGTGGTGGTGACGGCGATGAATATCGGCCTGATGACGCCGCCGATCGGCATCGGTTTCTACATCGCCTGCAAGATCGGCAATGTCTCGCCGGATGACGCCATGAAGGCCATCTGGCCCTATATCGGCGCGCTGATGATCGGCCTCCTGGTGATCGCGGCCGTGCCCTATTTCTCGACGGTTTTCCTTTGAACGCCGTGAGACCAAAAAGACCTGGGAACTGAAATCGGAGGAGGATTTCATGAACGTCAATCGCAGAACGCTTCTTTTGGGCGCGGCCACGACCGGCATCGCCACCACCTTTTCGATCCGCACACGGCCGGCAAACGCCGCCGAATTCACCTACAAGTTCGCCAACAACCAGGCGCTGACGCATCCGATGAACGTCCGCGCGAAGGAGGCGGTCGCCAAGATCCAGGAGGAGAGCGGTGGCCGCATGGCGATCAACATCTTCCCGTCGAGCCAGCTCGGCGCCGATACCGACATGCTGAACCAGGTGCGCTCCGGCGGCGTCGAAATGTTCAGCCTGTCGCCGATCATCCTGTCGACGCTGGTGCCGAACGCCTCGCTCAACGGCGTCGGTTTTGCGTTCCCGAGCTATGACAAGGTCTGGCCGGCGATGGACGGCGAACTCGGCAAATATGTTCGCGCCGAGATCGAGAAGAAGGGCCTGCTGACGCTCGACAAGATCTGGGACAACGGTTTCCGGCAGATCACCTCGTCGAAGGGACCGATCGAAAAGCCGAAGGATCTCGAAGGCTTCAAGATCCGCGTGCCGGTGAGCCCGCTCTGGACCTCAATGTTCACCGCCTTCGGTTCGGCGCCTGCCAGCATCAACTTTGCGGAGACCTATACGGCTCTGCAGACCGGCATCGTCGACGGGCAGGAGAACCCGCTCGCCATCCTGACCACGGCAAAGCTGTTCGAGGTGCAGAAATACGTCTCGATGACCAACCACATGTGGGACGGTTTCTGGATCCTACTTAATCGCCGCTCCTGGCAGGCGCTGCCGGCAGATTTGCAGGGGATCGTTTCGAAGCACTTCAACGCCGCCGCCGAGCTGCAGCGCAAGGACGTGATGGGCCTCAACGCCACCGTCCAGGCAGAACTCGAAGGCAAGGGCATGAAGTTCAACAAGCCCGACGGCGCGCTTTTCCAGGAAAAGCTGCGCGCTGCCAATTTCTACAAGGACTGGAAAGCGAAATATGGCGACGAGGCCTGGGCCATTCTCGAAAAGGCCATCGGCAAGTCATTGAGCTGATCGGTGGCGGACATGCGTCGGGTAGGAAGCGGCATATGGAACAAGTGATCGAAAACCTGCCGGGTCTTCGGGAAGGTGCCGTTTCCGGCTCGCAGGCGGTGGAGCGGGCGCTGCAGCTTCTCTCCATCGTCGGCCGCCGCGCGGAAAAGGGTGTGGCGCTCGCCGATGTGGTTGCCGATAGCGGCCTCAACAAACCCACCGCCCGGCGGCTGCTGATGGCGTTGATGCGGTCCCGCCTCGTCGAGCAGGACGAGCTGAGCCGCCGGTATTATCTCGGCGGGGAGCTTTACGTACTCGGCATGCTGGCCTCTCGCCGGCACGGCCTTCTGGAAATGGCGGGCGAAAGCCTCAAGCGGCTTTCCAGCAAATCCGCCGACACGAGTTTCGTGTCGATGCGGCGGGACGACTATGCCGTCTGTCTGCATCGCGAAGAGGGCACCCATCCGGTGCGCACCCATGCGCTGCTCACCGGCGACCAGAACCCGCTCGGCGTCGGCGCCGGTTCGCTCGCCATGCTGGCGGCATTGCCGGATGCGGAGGTGGAGGCCATCCTCGGCCGGATCAAAGGCGTCATTACCGCCCAGTATCCCGGCTATTCGACGGATATCATCCGCGAGGACGTCGTCCGCACCCGCGAACTCGGCTACGCGCTCAATCCCGGGCGGGTGATAGCCAATTCCTGGGGGATCGGCATGGCGATCCTGCTACCCGACGGGCGGCTTGCAGGGGCCTTGTCGATTGCCGCGATCGACAGCCGCATGGGTGAGGCGCGCCAGAAGGAGCTTGCGGCCCAGCTCGGCCAGGAGGTCGAGCGGGTGCAGGGCAAGCTGAAGATGCTTTTCAATTCCGAGAAATCCACGGCGCGGAGCCCGTCGCAGCCGGCAAAGCCCCGAGCGCCGGCTCGATCGCCGGCCAGATCGCCGGCCAAATCGCCGGAACGTGTTTGAAACGAAGGAGAAGGTCATGGCAGGAGCACAGATCGTCGGTTGGGCCCATTCGAAATTCGGCAAGTCCGAAGCGGGCTCGACGCGGGAATTGATGGCCGAGGTGATCAATCCGGCCCTCGAACACGCCGGTATCACGGCCAAGGATGTCGACGGCATTTTCGTCGGCGTGTTCAATAACGGCTTTTCCAAGCAGGATTTTCAAGGCGCCCTGGTGGCGATGGCGGCCGACGGGTTCGATCATGTGCCGGCCGTGCGGATGGAGAATGCCTGCGCCACGGGCTCCGCGGCCCTTTATTCGGCGCTCGATTTCATCGCTGCCGGGCGCGGCAAGATCGCGCTGGTTGTCGGTGCCGAGAAGATGACGGCGCTGCCCACCAAGGAGACGGGCGATATCCTGCTGTCGGCCTCCTACCGCGAGGAGGAGGCGGATGTCGAAGGCGGTTTCGCCGGTCTCTTCGGACGCATCGCCAGCCATTATTTCCAGCGTTATGGCGACCGTTCGGAAGAGCTCGCCATGATCGCGGCGAAGAACCACGCGAACGGCATGAAGAACCCCTATGCCCATATGCAGAAGGATTTCGGCTTCGACTTCTGCAACACGGTGTCCGACAAGAACCCCTATGTGGCGGCGCCGCTGAGGCGCACCGACTGCTCGCTGGTTTCGGATGGTGCGGCCGCTCTGGTGATCGCCTCGCCCGAAGTCGCGGCCGGTATGAAGCGCGCCGTCGCCTTCAAGGCGCACAATCACGTCAACGATATCCTCGCGATGTCGCGGCGCGATCCGATCGCCTTTGAAGGCGCGCGCATGGCCTGGCAGAAATCGCTGGCGGAGGCGGGCGTTTCGCTCGACGATCTGAGCTTCGTCGAAACCCATGACTGCTTCACCATCGCCGAGCTCATCGAATACGAGGCGATGGGGCTTGCCGAACCCGGCAAGGGCTATCGCGTCATCCGCGAGGGCATCACCCGCAAGGATGGCCGGCTGCCGGTCAACCCGTCCGGTGGGCTGAAATCCAAGGGACACCCGATCGGCGCGACCGGCGTCTCCATGCACGTGATGGCGGCGATGCAGCTTTGCGGTGATGCAGGCGAGATGCAGCTGCCGAAGGCGACGATGGCCGGTGTCTTCAACATGGGCGGTGCTGCCGTCGCCAACTACGTGTCGATCCTGGAGCGGACGAAATGAATGCGACGACCTCGGTTGCCGTCGGCGATCAGGCCGAACCGAAGGGAGGCTTGAGCCCCCGTTCGACGCGGGTGATGAACCTTGCCCGTTTCGTCACGCAGGCGATGCGTCGCGAACCGCAGGGCATCGCGCTGGTCTGGGCCGAGAAGACGTGGACCTGGGAAGAGTTCGAGACACGCATCGACGCGATGGCTGCGGCGCTGCAGCAGCGTTTCGAGGTGAGCAAGGGCGACCGCATCCTGGTTCAGTCGCAGAACTGCAACCAGATGTTCGAGAGCATGTTCGCCTGTTTCCGGATCGGCGCCGTCTGGGTGCCGACCAATTTCCGGCAGACTCCTGAGGAGGTCGCCTATCTCGCCAAGGCGAGCGGCGCGACCGGCCTGATCTGCAACGCCTCGTTTCCGGATCACGCGCGGGTGGTGCGGGAGAACAATCCGGAGATCGGTTTCGTTATTGCCATAGGCGAATCGGATTTCGGGCCGTCCTATGATGCCGTTGTCGACGAATTCCATGGCAGGAAGCCGGCCGAAGCGCGCGTCGAACGGGATGATCCCTGCTGGTTCTTCTTCACGTCGGGCACGACGGGCCGGCCGAAGGCGGCGGTGCTGACCCACGGACAGATGGCTTTCGTGATCAACAACCATCTCTGCGACCTGATGCCGGGCGTGACCTCCGCCGATGCGGCGCTGGTCGTCGCCCCTCTGTCGCATGGCGCGGGAGTCCACCAGCTTACCCAGGTGGCGCATGGGGTGAAGACCATCCTGCTGCCGACGGAAAAGTTCGATATCGACGCTGCCTGGGCACTGATCGAAAAATGGCACGTCTCGACCATGTTCACCGTGCCGACCATCCTGAAACTGCTGGTGGAGCATCCGGCTGTCGAAAAATACGACCATTCCTCGCTGCGCTACGTCATCTATGCCGGCGCGCCGATGTATCGCGAGGACCAGAAGCGGGCGCTGAAAAGCCTCGGTCCGGTGATCGTGCAATATTTCGGGCTCGGCGAAGTGACCGGCGCGATCACGGTCCTGCCCCCGGTCTTGCATTCGGCTGAGGACGGCGAGGCGGCCAGGATCGGTACCTGCGGCATGGAACGCACCGGCATGCAGGTGTCGATCCAGAACGATGCGGGCGAGGAGGTCGGGCCTTACGAGACCGGCGAAATCTGCTGCATCGGCCCGGCGGTCTTTGCCGGGTATTACGACAATCCGGAGGCCAACGAGAAGGCGTTCCGCAACGGCTGGTTCCGCACCGGCGACCTCGGCCACATGGATGCGGAGGGTTTTCTCTACATCACCGGCCGCGCCTCCGACATGTATATTTCCGGCGGCTCGAACGTCTATCCGCGCGAGATCGAGGAAAAACTCCTCACCCATCCGGCAGTCAGCGAAGTGGCGGTGCTCGGTGTGCCGGATCCGCTCTGGGGCGAAGTCGGCGTGGCCGTCTGCGTCGCCAATCCTGGTTCGGCGGTGACCGAGAAGGACCTGTTCGCCTTCATCGACGGCCGGATGTCCCGCTACAAGATGCCGAAGCGTTTCATCTTCTGGGATGCGCTGCCGAAATCCGCCTATGGCAAGATCACCAAGAAGATGATCCGCGAAGAGCTGCAGGCGCGCGGCGAGCTCGACAATAAGCCGGCTAATGATCTACCGGCGTTGCGCCAGCTCAAGCATCCCGGTCCCATCGCGCCGATCAGGCGTGAGGCGGTGCGAACCGCGTTGAAGCCGGTCGAGGGCGTCCTGCGGCCCGGCGAGGTCTTCATGGCCGAGGTGGCGCGTATCTTCGCAGAGGCGGGCTGCAAGGGCGGTTTCCTCAATATCGAGGGCGGCGCCTGCGATCCGTTCCGGTATGTCCTGCCAGCCTTCTCTCCGGACGAGGACCATGCAGCCTGGTACAGCGCCACTTTCGCGCCGGAAGCGGGAGGGAGGTTCCTGACCGCGACCGCAATGGTCGGCGAACGGGATGGCGCGCCGTTCCTGCATTGCCACGGCATCTGGGATACGGGCGAAGGGGCTCTGCGCATGGGGCATGTGTTGCCCTTCGACAGCATTGTCAGCCGGCCGATCGCTGTCAAAGGGTATGGCAGCGCCACGGCGACCTTTTCGTCGATCCCCGATCCGGAAACGAATTTCACGCTGTTTTCCGCCAAGGGCGAGAGCGGCGAGGGCAACGGCATCCTGCTGCGGGTACGCCCGAACGAGGATGTCGGGATGGCGATCGAAGACGTCTGCCGGGCACACGGCATCGAGAGTGCCCGCATCTACGGCATCGGCAGCATCAACGAGCCCGTGTTCGAGGATGGGCGCCGGATTGTCTGCCTCGCGACCGAGATCGCCATCGAGAACGGCGTGCTCGAAAACACCCCGGACGGGATCCGGGCGTCGATCGATGCTGCGGTCGTCGATACGGACGGCGTGATCTATCACGGCCGGCTGGCGCGTGGCGACAACCCGGTCGGCGTCACCTTCGAACTGGTCATCATCGAAAACCGGGAGAGCTGAACATGCGAAGCGTCGTCGTCACGGGTGCGGGATCGGGTATCGGCCTTTCGACGACGGAGCTTCTGATCGAGGCCGGCTGGCATGTGCTGGCCGCGGACCGCGATGCCGAAGCGCTCGAACGGCTGACGGACCGGCTCGGCAATCGCGCCGGCCTCCTGACCACCGTTCTCCTCGATATTACCGACGAGAAGGCGATCGCGGATCTTGCCGAGCGGTGCCAGGCGCTCCACAGCCCGCTGCAGGCATTGGTCAACAGCGCCGGCATCGGTTCGAACGTGCGTTTTGCCGATACCACGACCGATCAGCTTCGCCGGATGTACGAGGTGAATGTCGTCGGCGCGTTTGCGCTGTCGCAAGCATTGGCGCCGATCATGCGGGAAAACGGCGGCGGCTCGATCGTCCACATTGCCTCGGTCTCCGGCATCAAGGGCAATCTCGGCCGTTCCGCCTATGGTGCATCGAAGGGCGCGCTGGTGACGCTCACCAAGATCATGGCCGTCGAACTCGCAGACGACCTGATCCGCGTCAACGCCATCGCGCCGGGACCGATCGAGACGCCGATGGTCAAGGAAAACCACACGGCCGCGACGCGCGAGGAGTGGAACCGCACCGTGCCTATGCGCCGCTACGGCCGGCCGGAGGAGATCGCCACGGCCATCGCCTTCCTCGTCGACGAGCGGCAGTCCTCCTACGTGACCGGCCAAATCCTTGCTGTAGACGGTGGATTTACCGCTGCCGGACTGATGGCCTGATCCTTTCCGGCACGACATTCGTCTTGTGACAATCTCTTCATGAAAAGAGGTTGCGAGGCTCGTTGACAAGTCACGGGATAGATTAGAAAACTGCCAACTTCCGACTGCAGCCACGGGGGGACTTTCAATGTCTAGGCGCGCGTTATTCGGCTTTCTCGCTCTCATCGTTTCCGCATTCGCTCTCGTCTCGCCGCTGACTGCGGCCGACCGGCGGATCGAAAGCACTCCGAACAGCGATTATCTCGGTTTCGATCTGAGAACCGTGAAAAATGTCAGCCAGCCCCAATGCGAAGCGGCCTGCATCGGCGACAATGCCTGCAAGGCTTTCACATATAACGAGAAGGCCAAATGGTGCTTCCTCAAGTCGGATTACAGCCAGCTCAACCCGTTCCAGGGCGCGACGGCCGGCAAGATCGTGGTAACGGCGGTTGAACCGGATATCGGCGCCCCGCCGAAACTGTCCTTCCTCTCGGAAGAAGTTCTCCAGCAGGCGCGCGATCAGAAGGATGGCCTGACGCTTGGCGACAACCAGAAGGGTTACGGCGTCGAGAACCTCAAGACGATCGCCCAGGGTCAGCTTCTGACCGGCAACGTCGATACGGCGATCTACAATTTCAAAGGTGCGCTTTCGATCATCCCCGAAGACGGTGCGCTGTGGATCGAGCTTGCCCGCGCCGCCGGCACCGCCAAGAATAACGGCACCGCCGATGGCGAAGGCACGCTTGCCGCAGTCAATGGCTACCAGCTTTCGCGCACCACGCAGACCCGTGCCGATGCGCTGGCGGTTCTCGGCGCTGCGCTCGCCAAGCAGCAGAATTACCGCGCCGCGCTCAACGCCTATAAGGCAAGCCTCGCGCTGGTGAATGCCCGCACCGTGCAGGCCGCCTATAACGACCTGCGCGAGCGCCAGGGCTTCCGCATGACCGGCAATACGGTCGATGCCGACAGCGCCAATCCGCGCGTCTGCGTGCAGTTCTCCGAACCGCTGGTGAAGATCGGCGTCGATTATGCGCCCTTCGTCGTGCTCAACGGCCAGGCGCCGAAGGCGATGGAAGCCAAGGACAACCAGATCTGCGTCGAAGGCCTGACCCATGGCCAGCGCTACAAGCTGTCGCTGCGCCGTGGCCTGCCGTCTTCCGTGGACGAGCCGCTTGTTGCTCAGGTCGATATCGATGTCTACGTCAAGGACCGCTCGGCGACCGTGCGTTTCACCGGCGACAGTTTCGTGCTGCCGTCGACCGCGCGCCGCGGCATTCCGATCGTCTCGGTCAATACCGAGAAGGCCAATCTGAAGCTTTACCGCGTCGGTGACCGCAGCATTGCCCCGCTGCTCGCCAATTCTCAGTTCCTGACCCAGATGGATGGCTACAACGCCACCCAGATCGAGGAGCAGAGCGGGGAACTGGTCTGGCAGGGCACGATCGATATCGCCCAGGACCTCAACAAGGACGTGGTGACCAGCTTCCCCGTTGACGAGGCTCTGCCGACCCGCAAGCCCGGCGTCTACATGCTGACGGCGGCTGCCGCCAATGCCACGAGCCAGGAATACGATACCAAGGCGACGCAATGGTTCGTGGTGTCCGATATCGGCCTCACCACCTATGCCGGCACCGACGGCCTCAACGTCTTTGCCCGCTCGCTCGGAAGCGCCAAGCCGATGGCCGGCGTCGATCTGCAGCTTCTCGCCAAGAACAACGAAATCCTCGGTACGGCGAAAACCGATGCGGATGGCCGCGCGGTGTTCACCGCCGGCCTGATGCGCGGCACGGCGGCGATGGTGCCGGCCGTGCTCGCCGCGCAGAACAACGGCCAGGACTATGTCTTCCTCGACATGGCCCGTGCCGGCTTCGACCTGTCCGACCGCGGCGTCACGGGGCGCCCGGCGCCGGGTGCGATCGACATCCTGCCCTGGACCGAACGCGGCATCTACCGGCCCGGCGAAACCGTGCATGCATCGGCGCTTGCCCGCAATATCGATGCGACGGCGATCGAGAACCTGCCGCTCACCTTCGTTTTCCTGCGGCCGGATGGCGTCGAGGATCGGCGTATGGTCAACAACGGTTTGCTCGGCGGTTACACGCTCGACCTGCCATTGCTGGCCACCTCGATGCGCGGCACCTGGACGATGCAGATCTTCACCGATCCCAAGGGTTCGGCGATCGGCGAAAAGACCTTTCTCGTTGATGACTTCGTGCCGGATCGCATCGAGTTCGACATGACCAGCGATGCCAAGCAGATCGCGGTCGGGGAGCCGGTGCCGGTCAACATCGACGGCCGATATCTTTATGGAGCGCCGGCGGCCGGCCTCAATCTCGAAGGCGAAATCGCGCTGAAGACGACGCGCGAAAATCCGGCCTTCCCGGGCTACCAGTTCGGCCTCGTCGATGAAGAGGCGAGCGAAGCGGTTCGCATTCCGCTGGAGGCGCTCGAACCGCTCGACGACGACGGCAAGGCAGTCTTCGACGCGACCGTTTCCGAAGCGCCCTCCACGACGCAGCTTGTCAACGCCGATATCGTGGTGCGCATGCAGGAGGCGGGCGGCCGCGCCATCGAGCGTTCGATCACCCTGCCGGTCAAGGCAGAAGGTGCGCGGATCGGCATCAAGCCTGAATTCTCCGGCGATCTCGGCGAGAATTCGGTCGGCAATTTCACCGTGATCATGGTGGACGCGGCCGGCAAGAAGCAGGCGGTGCAGAACCTGCCCTGGAAGCTGATCAAGATCGATCGCGATTACCAGTGGTATCGCGACGGTTCGTCCTGGCGATATGAGCCGGTGACCCGCACCAGCCAGGCTGCCAACGGCACGGTGAATGTCACCGCCGATGGCGGCAAGGTTTCCGTTCCGGTCAAGTGGGGCCGCTACCGGCTCGAGGTCGAAACTGCCGATATCGGCGGACCCACGTCCAGCGTCGAATTCGATGCCGGCTGGTTCGTGACCGCGACCTCGACCGAAACCCCGGATGCGCTGGAAATCGCACTGGACAAGCAGAGCTACAAGGTCGGCGAGACGGCCAAGCTCAAGATCTCGTCGCGATATGCCGGTGAGCTGATGATCACGTCGGGTTCCGAGAGCCTGATTGCGGTCAAGACCGCGAGCATCGGCGCAGATGGCGGTGAGGTGGAGATCCCCGTCACCGCGGCCTGGGGCGCCGGTTCCTATGTGACCGCGACGCTTTATCGTCCCGGCCAGGCGCAGGAAAGCCGCATGCCGATGCGCGCCATCGGCGTCACCTGGCTGAAGGTCGATCCCGAAAGCCGCGATCTACAGGTGTCGATCACCGCGCCGGAAAAGACGCTGCCGCGCCAGCCGCTCAACATCTCGCTGCAGGTTGCCGGAGCAGGCGCCAATGAGGACGCCTATGTGACCGTTGCCGCGGTGGATGTCGGCATTCTCAATCTGACGCGATACCAGCCTCCGGCGCCGGACGACTGGTATTTTGGCCAGCGCCGCCTCGGCCTCGAAATCCGTGACCTCTATGGCCGTCTGATCGACGGTTCGCTCGGAGCCACCGGGCGGTTGCGCACCGGCGGCGACGGCGGCAGCACGGCGCTGCAGAGCAGCCCGCCCAAGGAAAAGCTGATCGCCTTCTTCTCAGGTCCGGTGAAGCTCGATGCGCAGGGCAAGGCGAATGTCTCCTTCGACATTCCGCAGTTCAACGGCACGGCGCGCGTCATGGCGGTCGCCTGGTCGAAGACCGGCGTCGGGCATGGCGTCAAGGATGTGGTGATCCGCGATCCGGTCGTGGTGACTGCCAGCCTGCCGCGCTTCCTGGCGCCTGGCGACCAGACCAATCTCAGGCTCGACATCGCCAATACCGATGCGCCGGCTGGCGACTACCAGCTTGCCATCACCACCAACAGACCGGTCGCCGTCGATCAGAAGGGGACCGGGAAGATAACGCTCGCCGCCGGCGGCAAGTCGGATGTCACGCTTGCGCTTCGCGGTGTCGAACCGGGCGACGGGTCGATTTCGGTCCGCCTTTCGAATGCGTCTGGCATGTCGCTCGACCAGGTGCTCGATATTCCCGTGCGGCCGGCCGCGATGCCGATCACCCAACAGCGGCTCGTCGAGCTGAAACCGGGCGCCAGCGTGACGGTCGATGCCAACCTGCTCGCGGACAGCATCCTGCCGGGCGCCTCGATCAGCGTGAATGTCAGCCGCTCCACCGCCTTCGATATTCCGGCACTGCTGATGAGCCTCAGCCGGTATCCCTATGGATGCGCCGAACAGACGACCAGCCGCGCGTTGCCGCTCCTCTATCTCAGCCAGATGGCGGTGCAGAACGGCCTTGCCGACGATACGGAGGTCAAGAAGCGGGTCCAGGATGCGATCTATCGCGTGCTGTCCTACCAGTCCTCGGCCGGCAGTTTCGGCCTCTGGGGCCCGGGCGGCGGCGATCTTTGGCTCGATTCCTACGTGAGCGACTTCCTCAGCCGGGCCCGCGAGCAGGGCTACGACGTGCCGGAACAGGCGCTCGTCCAGGCCCTCGACAGCCTGCAGAACTCGCTCGGCTTCACCAACAACGTCAAGGATCAGGGCAACGAGATCGCCTATGCGTTCTATGTGCTCGCCCGCAACCGAAAGGCCGCGATCAGCGACCTGCGCTATTACGCCGATACAATGCTGAACGACTTCCCGACGCCGCTCGCCAAGGCGCATATTGCTGCGGCGCTGGCACTTTACGGCGATGCCCAGCGGTCGCGGAATATCTTCGCGGCCTCGCTGCAGATGTCGCAGGACGCGCAGATCCACCGGGTCAGCCTGTCGCGTTCGGATTATGGCTCGTCCTTGCGTGACGGTGCCGCGGTCCTGGCGCTTGCCGCCGAAAGCCGTCCGGTGCCGCCGATCGTTCCGGCGCTTGCCACCATCGTCGCCAAGGAATGGGGGCAGAAGAAATATACCAGCACCCAGGAACAGACCTGGATGCTGCTCGCCGCCCGCGCGCTGCAGAATGGTGACGACGGTCTGCGCCTGCAGGTCAACGGTGCCGATCATCGCGGCACGCTGATGTCGCAGATGACCGGCGATGCGCTGATCGGCCATCCGCTGACCGTCAAGAACAACAGCGCCGATCCGCTGTCGGCCTCGATCACCACGGTCGCGGCCCCGGCTCAGCCGCTGCCGGCCGGTGGCGACGGTTTCCAGATCACCCGCACCTACTATTCGATGGACGGCGAGGAGGCCAATGTCAGCGAAGCGCAGCAGAACCAGCGTTATGTCGCGGTGATCACGATCACCGAGAGCAATAGCTGGCCGTCGCGCATCGTCGTTACCGACCTTCTGCCGGCCGGTTTCGAGATCGACAATCCGAGCATCGTCAACAGCGCGAGCCTTACGAACTTCGATTGGATCGAGGAAGTGCAGGCGGCCCACACCGAGTTCCGCAACGACCGTTTCGTCGCGGCCTTCGACCGGAGCGCCGGCGACAACCGCGAGATCACGCTTGCCTATGTGGTCCGCGCCGTAACCCCCGGCGTCTACGATCATCCGGCTGCCCAGGTCGAGGACATGTACCGTCCGCAGTTCTCAGCCCGTACCGCAATGGGCAAGATGGAGGTGCTGGCCGCCCAGTAAGCGGCAGCTCGCCCAGATGAAGCTCAGGTGGAAACTTTCGATCGGTCTGGTGATCGGCCTCGTCACTGCGGCGGGGCTGATCGTCGGTCTTGAAGCGGCCGACAGGGCCTATCCGCCGCCGCTCGAAAGGGCGCGGGTGGTTTCCACCGAAGTGCTGGATGCGGATGGCGAGCTGCTGCGTGCGTTTGCGACGCCGGAAGGCCGCTGGCGGCTTCGCACGACGGTCGAGAATGTCGATCCGCGGTTCCTCAAAATGCTGGTCGCCTATGAGGACCAGCGTTTCTACGAGCATGCCGGCGTCGACCCTTGGGCACTCGGCCGTGCCGTGCTGCAACTCGTCACCAATGGCCATGTGGTCTCGGGTGCTTCGACGCTGTCGATGCAGGTGGCGCGGCTGATCGAACCGCGCGAGAGCCGGTCGGTCGCAGCCAAACTCCGCCAGCTCGTCCGCGCCGTGCAGATCGAGCGGCGGCTGTCCAAGCAGGAAATCCTCGAACTCTACCTGACCCATGCGCCCTATGGCGGCAATCTGGAGGGCGTGCGGGCTGCGAGCCTTGCCTATTTCGGCAAGGAACCCCGGCGGCTGACGGTGGCGGAAGCAGCCCTTCTCGTCGCCCTGCCGCAATCGCCGGAAGGCCGGCGGCCGGACCGGCATTTCAAGATTGCACAGGCGGCTCGCGAGCGGGTGCTGATGCGTTCGGCTGTCGCCGCCGTCACTGGCGATGGCGAGGCGGAGCGGGCGGTGGGCGAAGGTATCCCGAGGCGCCGCCTGCAATTGCCGGCCTATGCTGCGCATCTCGCCGAAGCGGCGATCCGCAAACAGCCGAAGATCGAGCAGCATAAGACGACGCTGAAACGCAACATCCAGCAGGGGCTGGAGCAGGTCGCGAGGGAAGCTTCGGTGAAGCTCAGCCCTAAGGTTTCCGTTGCCATGGTGATGGCAGACATCACCACCGGTGCGATCGTCGGCGAGGTCGGTTCGGCCGATTATTTCGATGCGAGCCGCTCCGGCTGGGTGGACATGACGCGGGTCAACCGCTCGCCGGGCTCGACGCTGAAGCCGTTCATCTATGGCCTCGCCTTCGAGCAGGGACTGGTTTCGCAGGAAACGATCATCGAGGATCGGCCGGCGGATTTCTTCGGTTATCGGCCGAAAAATTTCGACATGACCTATCAGGGCGATGTCAGCGTCCGGCAAGCGCTGCAGCTGTCGCTCAATGTGCCGGCGGTGCGGCTGCTGGATGCCGTCGGCCCGTCGCGGCTGATGATCCGTTTCCGCCGTGCCGATGTGCGGCCGGTCCTGCCGGCGAACGAGGCGCCGGGTCTTGCGATCGGTCTCGGCGGTGTCGGGATTACGCTCAAGGATCTGGTGCAGGCCTATGCGGCGCTCGCCAATCGCGGCAATCCGATGCGGATCGGCAATGGTATCGAGGATCAGCCCAGCATGATCGACGGCGAACCGCTGCTGGAGCCGCAGGCGGTGTGGAACGTCGCCGACATTCTCTCGGACGTCCTGCCGCCGCAAGGCAGCCGCCGGCTCGGCATCGCCTACAAGACCGGCACGAGCTACGGCTATCGTGATGCCTGGTCGGTCGGCTTCGACGGGCGCTACGTCCTGGGCGTCTGGGTTGGACGGCCGGATAACGGAGCAGTGCCGGGCATTGCGGGTTACCAGACGGCGGCACCGATCCTGTTCGAGGCCTTTTCGAAATCCGGCGTGCCGATCACGCCGCTGCCGTCGGCGCCATCGGGCGCCGTCCGCATTGCGCAGGCCGAGCTGCCGATCAGCCAGAGGCGTTTCTCGATGACCGCGAGCGGGCTTGTTTCCGCCTCGACGCGAGAGCCGGCGCCGCAGATCGTCTACCCGCCGGAAGGCGCGCGCGTCGATCTCGGCGCGCAATCGGGAGATATTTCGCCGCTTGTGTTGAAGCTTCAGGGCGGCCGTGCGCCGTTCCGGTGGCTTGCCAACGGCAAGCCGCTCAGCGAGCTGTCCCGTCGCCGCACCAGTGAATGGACGCCGGATGGCGCGGGTTATTCGACGCTGACCGTGATCGACGCCGCCGGTCGCGCCGCCAGTGTCAGGGTTTTCGTGGAATAGGGGCGGCGAAGATCTTGGCTGCTGCTGCCCCAAACTCTTTCGCGCCGCAGACGCGATGCCGGATCCCCGTGACGGATCTCCGGAGCCCGATGGTCTCGATTTCCGGCCTTCGGCCAACACTTTGGAGCCCGCGCAGTCTCCTGCCGTGGCTTTTCAAAGATCGGAGAGCCCACACGAATGCGGAACCTCGATTGATTTTTTAATGGTGGCTCCGCATTCGCGTGGCCTTCGGCGTTCTCTCGAGGCTTCCGGCCCCTACAGGTGATCATCTCGCCTCGCTGCGTGGCTTTGTTCGCGGCTTCCTTTCGGGAAACTTTGCCACTTGCACGGCCAATCCGAACCCGGCCCGGTGGCCAGGGGGAGGCTTGATAGGAAGGCTTGCCTTTCGACGAGCACTCCATGACTTTCACCTCTTCCACCGTCCCCGCACGTTACGGTTCCGATGAAAGCGCCGGCTCCCGCCTGCCCGCGAACGTCTCGCGAAACACTCCGGCGACGGAAGCGGGAGGATTGTAGGCATGAGTTGGGAGGGCGGGGATGATGACGCGGTTAAGTCGTTGGAGATGCTGGAAGGGGGACGATGAACTGTCCACGGGCAAACACCAAAAGACAGCATTGGACGGTATTCCCCGCCATACCCCCCTCTGCCCTGCCGGACGTTCGGCACTGCGATCGATCGCTCCGGCTTCGCTGGATCGGGCCTCATCCCCTAGAGCGGGGCAATCAGATAGGGGATACGAGGCGGCGCGTGGAGCCCCTCCCCCTTGTGGGGAGGGGTTGGGGAGGGGACTTCATTCCGCCTCAAGACCCCTCCCGCCTGCCGGCCACCCTCCCCACAAGGGGGAGGGTTAAGAAATGCCGCGCCGCCATACATCCTCATATGCGATTGCCCTGCCCCTTGAGGGGGAGATGCCCGGCAGGGCAGAGGGGGGTATGACGGGGCACGGCCTCTCTCAAATCGCCTCACGACCCCACCCGAAAATCAGCTTTTCGGAAAGCATGATGCGGTCGCTTCCAAGGGCGCTCAGGCTGCCGCAGCCGCCTTTTTCTTTTCGATGCGAGCCCGGATCGACTCGATGTCGGCCTTCGGCGTCGCCTTGAAAAGCGTGCGGGTATAGTCGTGCTTCGGGTCGGAAAACACCTCTTCGCGGGTGCCGTATTCCACCGCCTCGCCGAAATACATCACCATCACCTCGTCGGCGATGTAGCGCACCACCGACAGGTCGTGGCTGATGAAGACGTAGGTGAGGTTGAATTCGTCCTGCAGGTCGGCGAGCAGGTTCAGGACCTGGGCCTGCACCGAAAGGTCGAGGGCCGAAACCGGCTCGTCGAGCACGAGAAGCTTCGGGTTCATCATCAGCGCGCGGGCGATGGCGATGCGCTGGCGCTGGCCGCCCGAGAACATGTGCGGATAGCGGTTGTAGTGTTCCGGGCCGAGGCCGACCTTCGTCAGCATTTCGCTGGCGCGGTCGCGGCGTTCGCCGGCCGACATGTCGGTGTTGATCGCCAAGGGTTCGCCGAGCACGTCGCCGATCTTCTGGCGCGGGTTGAGCGAGCCGTAGGGGTTCTGGAAGACGATCTGCACCTTCTGGCGCATGTCCTGGGTCAGGTGGCCGGGGCGGGTATCGACCTTCTTGTTGTCGATCAGCAGGTCGCCGCCGGTCGGTTCGTCGATGAAGGTCAGCATGCGGGCAAGCGTGGACTTGCCGCAGCCGCTCTCGCCGACGATTGCCAGCGTCTTGCCGCGTTCGAGCTTGAAGGAGACACCCTTCACCGCATGGATGATCTTCTTCGGCTTGAAGAGGCCGCCCGGCAGTTCGTAATCGCGCTTGATGTCGCGCACTTCGAGCATGGTGTTGTCGGTCATATTATCGCTCATGCGCGTGCCTCCGGCGCGGGTTCCGGATTGCCGTCGAAGAAGGCGGAAACGGTGGTGAGGCGGTCGCCGGTTGCGTTTTCCGGCAGGGCCGCCAGCAGCGCCTTGGTGTAGTTGCTCTTCGGGTTTTCGAAGAGGGAGAGCACGTCGGCCTCCTCCATCTTGCGGCCCTTGTACTGCACGACGACGCGGTCGGCGGTCTCGGCGACGACGCCCATGTCATGGGTGATCATGATCAGGCCCATGCCGTTCTTCGCCTGCAGCGCCATGATCAGGTCGAGAATCTGCTTCTGGATCGTCACGTCGAGCGCGGTGGTCGGTTCGTCCGCGATCAGCAGTTTCGGATTGCAGGCGATCGCGATCGCGATCATCACGCGCTGGCACTGGCCGCCGGACATCTGGTGCGGGAAGTGGTTCAGCCGCTCTTCCGGGTTGGGCAGGCCGACCTGGTTGAACAGTTCGATGGCGCGGGCGCGACGAGCCTTGCCGTCAAGGCCGAGATGGATGCGCAGCACTTCCTCGATCTGGAAGCCGACCGTGAAGCACGGGTTGAGGCTGGCGACCGGCTCCTGGAAGATCATCGCGATATCCTTGCCGATCAGCTTGCGGCGCTCGGCCGGGCTGATGTTCTGGATGTCGCGACCCTCGAAGAGCATGCGGTCGGCGGTGATCTTGGCGGTCCAGGGAAGCAGGCCCATGACGGCCAGCATGGCGACGGACTTGCCGGAGCCGGATTCGCCGACGATTGCCAGGACCTCGCCCTTTTCGACCGAGATGGAAACGCCGTCGACGGCGCGGAACCAGCCGGTTGCGGTTTCGAATTCGACGGTGAGGTTGTCGATTTGCAAGAGCGCCATGATCAGGACCTCTTCAGTTTCGGGTCGAGCGCATCGCGCAGGCCGTCGCCCATCAGGTTGATGGCGAGAACGGTGACGAGAATGGCGACGCCGGGGAAGGTGACGACCCACCAGGCGCGCAGGATGAATTCACGCGCTTCGGCAAGCATCGTGCCCCATTCCGGTGCCGGCGGCTGGGCGCCCATGCCGAGGAAGCCGAGGGCGGCGGCATCGAGGATGGCGTTCGAGAAGGAGAGCGTTGCCTGGACGATCAGCGGCGCGGTGCAGTTCGGCAGGATGGTGCGGAACATCAGGCGCAGCGGGCCGGCGCCGGCAAGCCTTGCGGCGGTCACGTAGTCGCGGGTCTTTTCGGCCATCACGGCGGCGCGAGTGAGGCGCACGAAATGCGGCTGCAGGGTAAGCGCGATGGCGATCATGC
The DNA here is from genome assembly GCF_021391675.1 of Neorhizobium galegae. Taxonomy (NCBI): domain Bacteria; kingdom Pseudomonadati; phylum Pseudomonadota; class Alphaproteobacteria; order Hyphomicrobiales; family Rhizobiaceae; genus Neorhizobium; species Neorhizobium galegae. Next base: position 4,406,197 of record NZ_CP090095.1, on the reverse strand, counting down.
CGTTGGTCAGGCTCGGGCCGAGGATCGCGACGAGCACGAGGGCGAGCAGCAGCGACGGGAAGGCGAGGATGATGTCCATCAGGCGCATGATGACCGTATCGATCCAGCCGCGGTAATAACCGGCGATCAGGCCGACGATGATGCCGCCGGTGAGCGACAGCGTCGTCACGAAGACGCCGATGAACAGCGAATACTGCGCGCCATAGATCAGGCGGGACAGGATATCGCGGCCGACAGGATCGGTGCCGAGCAGATAGGACGGGTTGCCGCCCTCGGCCCAGGCCGGCGGAAGCAGGGCGAAACCGCGATACTGTTCGAACGGCGAATGCGGGGCGATGAACGACGCGAAGATCGCCACGACGACGAGGCACACGAAAACGATGAGGCCCAGAACGGCGCCGCGATTTTCGGCAAAGTAGAACCAGAACTCGCGGAGCATCTGGCGGCGCATCGCGGCGCTGGAAACCGGTTCGGCAATCTTGGTAATAGTGGTATCGGCCACGGGATTTTCTCCTTCTTGATGCCGGATCAGTGTCGGATTCTGGGATTGATCAGGCCGTAGAGCAGATCAACGACGAGATTGACGAACATGATGATGGCCGCGATCAGGAGCAGGCCGCCCTGGATGACGGCGTAGTCGCGGCGGAAGACGCTGTCGACCATCCATTTGCCGATGCCCGGCCAGGAGAAGATCGTCTCGGTCAGAATGGCGCCGGCGAGCATGACGCCGATCTGCAGGCCGATCGTGGTGATGACCGGGATCATGGCGTTGCGGAGCGCATGGATGCCGACGACGCGGAAGGGCGAGAGGCCCTTGGCGCGGGCGGTGCGGACGTAGTCTTCCGAGAGCACTTCCAGCATGGCGGAACGCGTCTGGCGGGCGATGACCGCGAGCGGAATGGTCGCAAGCACGATCGACGGCAGGGCAAGATGGCTGATCGCCGAGGCGAAGGCGCCCTTCTGTCCCGACAGCAGCGAATCGATCAGCATGAAGCCGGTGACCGGCGGGAAGAAGAACATCAGCGAGATGCGGCCGGAAACCGGGAACCATTGCAGGGTGCCGGAAAAGAGGATGATGAGCAGCAGGCCCCACCAGAAGATCGGCATCGAATAACCGACAAGCGCAATGCCCATCAGCCCCTGGTCGAAGATCGAGCCGCGCTTGATCGCGGCGATCACGCCGGCCGGAATGCCGAGCGCGATGGCGATGACGATGGCACAGAAGGAAAGCTCCACGGTCGCCGGAAACAGCGCCCAGAACTGGTCGAGGATCGGCTTCTTGGACACGATCGACGACCCGAAATCGCCGGTCAGCACGCCGCCGAGATAATCGAAATACTGGACGACCAGCGGCCGATCCAAGCCGAGCTGGGCACTGATCTGGGCATGCCGCTCCGGCGACATGACGCGTTCGCCCGAGAGAAGTGCGACCGGATCACCCGGCAGAAGTCGGATAAATGAAAAGGCAATGATCGAGACCCCGATGAAAGTCGGGATCAACACGGCAATACGCCGTAAAAGGAAGCCAAACATTCGAAACCTTCAGTGGTTTTTGGTTCGTGGCCGGTTCACAGCTTTGTCAAGCCCTGAAGGCGGCAATCCTGGCGTCTGCGCCAAATTTTGGCGTCTCATAAGAAAATGCCGCGGGAAACGCAACGCGTCCCGCGGCAAAATCGTCGTTTATCGGCAATTACTGAGCGATATCGACTGCTTCGAAGGTGAAGTCGCCGAGCGGGCTCTGGGTAAAGCCGGTCACGCCCTTGCGCATCGGGACGACGGCGAGGGAGTGGTCGATGGTTGCCCAGGGAGCGTCCTTCTTGAAGATCGCCTGAGCCTGTTCGTAGAGCTTGGTGCGCTCTGCCTGGTCGGAGACGACCTTGGCCTTCTTCACGAGGTCGTCGAATTCCTTGTTGCACCACTGAGCGCGGTTGTTGCCGCCGACGGCGTCGCAGCCGAGCAGCGTATCAAGGAAGTTGTCCGGATCGCCGTTGTCGCCGGTCCAGCCCATGATGGCGGCGCCATCGCGGTTCTTGTCCTTCGAACGCTGCAGGTATTCAGCCCATTCGAAGGAGACGATCTCGACCTTGACGCCGATCTTGGCGAAATCGTCCTGGATGATTTCGGCCGCGCGGCGGGCGTTCAGCATGTAGGGACGCGACACCGGCATCGCCCAGACCTTCATGGAGAGGTCCTTGACGCCTGCATCGGCGAGCATCTTCTTGGCCGCGTCGAGGTCGTACGTGTCGTCCTGGGTGGCCTTGCTGTAGGACCACATGGTCGGCGGGATCGGGTTGACGGCAGGTGTCGCCATGCCCTGGAAGACGGCGTCGACGATCGCCTTCTTGTTGATCGCCTTGTTCAGCGCCTTGCGGACTTCGACCTTGTCGAACGGAGCCTTGGTCGTGTTGTAGGCGAGGTAGGCGACGTTCAGGCCTTCCTGCTCCAGAACCTGGAGGCTCGGATCAGCCTTCATGGCCTTCACGTCGGCAGCGTTCGGATACGGCATCAGGTGGCATTCGCCGGCCTTGAGCTTCTGGTAACGAACGGCGGCGTCGGTGGTGATGGCGAACACGAGGTCGTCGATCTTCGGAGCCGGGCCCCAGAAATCGGCGTTCTTCTTGTAGCGGATGACGGCGTCCTGCTGGTAGCCGACGAAGGTGAACGGGCCGGTGCCGACCGGCATCTGGTTCAGCTGTTCCTTCTTGCCGGCCTTGTCGAGGCCGTCGGCATATTCCTTCGACATGATCGAGGCGAACGGCATGGCGAGGTTGGCGAGGAACGGTGCTTCCGGGCGGTTGAGCGTGACCTTGACGGTCAGGTCATCGACCTTCTCGATCGACTTGATGAGCTTCGGGAAGCCCATGCCATCGGCATATTCCCAGGTCGCGCCGGAAATGTACTTGTTCCAGGCATTCTTTTCGTCGATCTGGCGGCCGATCGAGAAGACGACGTCGTCGGCGTTCAGGTTGCGGGTCGGCTTGAAGAAGTCGGTCGTCTGGAACTTGACGTTCGGACGCAGCTTGAAGGTGTAGACGGTGCCGTCAGCGGAAATCTCCCAGCTCTGGGCAAGGGCTGCTTCCGGCTGGGTCGTGCCCGGCTTGAACTCGAGCAGGCGGTTGTAGATCGGATGTGCCGAAGCGTCGAAGGTCGTGCCGGCGGTATAGATGCCGGGATCGAAGCCTTCCGGAGAACCTTCCGAGCAATATACGAAGGTCTTGGCGCTGGCTGCGCTTGCGAAGAACGTTGCCGACAGCAGCGCTGCGGCAAGGGCGAGTTTGTATTTCATATGGATCTCCCAATGACCTGTGGCCGGCTTATGTGCCGTGCCCGGTTGATGTCTTCAGTTGGAATGGTGCGCTTCGCGCCCAACGACTGGTATTTTTGTGTCCACCTCCTGGCCGGCGATATTTCGCTGCGGCCGGCCTTCAAAATGCGTTTCTCCTGGCGGGTCCGCTCCGGCCTTCAAGCCGCGCATGTCCCTATTGTTCTTTGATCCCGATCAACGGCCTCCCGCCGTATCGGATTTCACGCCCGCTTTGTTTTTTAGAAATTTGTCCACAAAATTGGCAAAATCCCGATGCATTTTTATTGTTTTCGGCTCCTACCGTAGATTTGCCTGCGGGCCGTGGGGCGCGAGCATAGCGATTATCATCCCGTTGTCGAGATGCGAAGATTCGCGCTCTGGTCACATTCTCATCCCTTCCGCCCATCTCTCCGTAGGTCCTATTTCCGTTGCAATGCCGCATTGCCATCGGCTCAGAATTGGGTACGGTTCGGGCCTTCCGACCAGCATAGATGTATCGAGGCAACGGTTTCATGACGACAGGCAATTCCAATCTCCCGCTCGTTTGGGATTTCATCGACCGCAAGAAAGAGGTCTTCACGGAACTCGCGGATCGCGTTTGGGAGACGCCGGAAACCTGCTACATGGAGACGCTTTCCGCTGCCGCGCATCGCGAGATGCTGGAAGCGCAGGGCTTCGAGATCACTGAAAACGTCGCCGGCATTCCGACCGCGCTGATCGGCGAGGCGGGCAATGGCGGTCCGGTGATCGCCTTCCTGGGCGAATACGATGCGCTGGCCGGCCTCAGCCAGAAGGCCGACGTCACCCGGCATGAACCGACGACCCCCGGCGCCAACGGCCATGGCTGCGGCCACAATCTTCTCGGCTCCGCATCGCTGCTTGCCGCCACCGCGGTGAAGGACTGGCTCGAAAAGACCGGCACCCCCGGCCGCGTGCGTTATTACGGCTGCCCGGCGGAAGAAGGCGGCGCCGCCAAGGCGTTCATGGTGCGGGCCGGGGCCTTCGAGGATGTCGATATCGCGATCAGCTGGCACCCGAGCAATTTCGCCGGCGTGCAGCGGGAGACCTCGCTTGCCAACTGCCGGATCGACTTCACCTTCACGGGCCGCGCCGCGCATGCGTCAGCCGTGCCCGAACTCGGCCGCAGCGCGCTCGATGCCGTCGAACTGATGAGCGTCGGTGTCAATTATATGCGCGAGCACATGCCATCCGAGAGCCGCATCCACTACGCGGTTCTGGATAGCGGAGGCATCTCGCCGAATGTCGTGCAGGCGCATGCCAAGGTGCGCTACGTCGTCCGCTCGGCTGATCTGCCGGGGCTTTTCACCCTGATCGAGCGGGTCAAGAAGGTTGCCGAGGGTGCGGCGCTGATGACAGAGACCAAGGTCGAGAGCACGATCCTGGCAGGCGTTTCCAACCTCGTCGTCAACACGCCGCTGATGGACGTCATGCAGGACGTCTGGGACAGCATGGGCCCGCCGCCGTTCGACGCCGCGGATATCGAGTTTGCTGACCAGATCCGTGCCACGCTGACGCCGGAAGACATTGCGGCAAGCTGGAGCCAGGAGCGCCTGGAACAGCGGGATGTTCCGCTTGCCGACTTCATTCTGCCGCCGCACACCGAAAACCGCCAGATGGGTGGTTCGACGGATGTCGGTGATGTCAGCTGGGTCGTGCCGACCGTGCAGGCCTATGGCGCGACGCTCGCCATAGGTACCCAACTCCATACCTGGCAGGTGGTGGCGCAGGGCAAGAGCCAGCTTGCCCACAAGGGCATGGTCTCGGTCGCCAAGGCCATGGCCGCGACCGGGCTTGCCGCCATGACAAGCGATCAGCTTCGCGAGGCGGCCTGGGCCGATCTCAAGAAGCGGCGCAAGGGACAGGACTACAAGAGCCCCATTCCGCCCGGCGCCGAACCTCCGGTCGCGGCAATGACGCTGAAATGACCAAATAAACTGATCGACGCGTCAACTATTTTGAACGGTCGGCCTCTCTGAAACGGCGATTTGGGCTGTCCAACATCGCCGTTTCCGCATATGAAATTTATGCGCCGTTGCGTGTCTCACAGGAGGTCCGTCGTGACTATTCAGCCCAATTCCATCGAAGCCCGGGACAAGGCTTACCAGCTCCACTCCTACACCAATGCCCGCGCGCTGGAGCGTGACGGATCGCTGGTGATAGACCGCGGCGAGGGCATCTATGTCTACGACGTGAACGGCAACAAATATATCGAGGGCATGGCCGGGCTCTGGAGCGTCGGCGTCGGTTTCGGCGAAAGCCGGCTCGTCGAAGCGGCCGCCAGGCAGATGGCGAAGCTCCCATATTACCATACCTTCACCCTCCGCAGTCACGGCCCGTCGATCGATCTTGCCGAAAAGCTGATCCAGATGGCGCCGGTGCCGATGTCGAAGGCCTATTTCACCAATTCCGGCTCCGAAGCCAACGACACGGCCATGAAGATGGTCTGGTATCGCTCGAACGCGCTCGGCAAGCCGGAAAAGAAGAAGATCATCTCGCGCATCAAGGGCTATCACGGCGTGACGATCGCCAGCGCCAGCCTGACCGGCCTGCCGAACAACCACCGCTCCTTCGACCTGCCGCTCGCCGGCGTCTTCCACACGACCTGCCCGCATTACCGTGCCTTCAAACAGGAAAACGAGACGGAATCGGCCTTCGTCGAGCGTTGTGCCAAGGACCTCGAAGACCTGATCCTCAAGGAAGGCCCGGAAACGGTTGCCGCCTTCATCGGCGAGCCGGTCATGGGTGCGGGCGGCGTCATCGTGCCGCCGGCCGGTTACTGGGATGCGATCCAGAAGGTGCTCAGGAAATACGACATCCTGCTGATCGCCGACGAGGTGATCTGCGGCTTCGGGCGCACCGGCGAGATGTTCGGCACCACGACCTATTCCCTGCAGCCGGACATCATGACGCTGTCGAAGCAGATTTCGTCGTCCTACCAGCCGATCTCGGCGCTGCTGATCAACGAGAACGTCTACGGGCCGCTTGCCGACGAATCGGCGAAGATCGGCACGTTCGGCCATGGCGTGACCGCGGCCGGCCATCCGGTCGCCGCCGCCGTTGCGCTGGAAAACCTGGCGATCATCGAAGAACGCGACCTCGTCGGCAATGTACGGGCGCTGGCGCCGAAGTTCCAGAGCCGGCTGAAGGCGCTGGAAAGCCATCCGCTTGCGATCGAAGCCCGTGGCGTCGGCCTCATCGGCGCCCTGGAACTGAAGCCACGCGACGGTTTCGCTGCCGGCCAGCTCGGTCCCAAGCTGCTGGCGATCATGCTCGAAAAAGGCCTGATCTCACGGGCGATCGGCGACTCGCTGGCGCTCTGCCCGCCAATGATCATCAACGAACAACAGATCGACACGATCTTCGACACGTTCGAAGCCTCGCTCGAAGTCTTCGCGAAGCAACTCGCTGCCTGATACCTCCGGAGCCGCGCTAACCTATTGGTGCGGCTCCGATTGCTCTTCACGCGAGCGCGCCTATATTGCTCGCTATGCTGGATCTCATCGAACCCTATTGGCCGCATATCCTCTTCGTTTTGTCGGTCCTGATGGGGGCCGCAGCTGCGATTCACGCGGCGATGACCAAGGAAGAAGTCCGCTCGGCGATCGGCTGGGTCGGCGTCATCGTTCTGTCTCCGATCGTCGGCGCGCTGCTTTACCTTGTGGCGGGGGTAAACCGTATCCGCCGCGCCGTCATCAGCGATCGACGGGCGCTGCTGCAGGGAGAAATCCGTGCGCACGTCGTTTCCTACGACGCGACCAACGACATGGTCATCGGGGAATTCGGGCATCGCTTCCGGGCGATGAAGACGCTCGGCGACCGGGTGACGCGCCACCGGCTGACGACCGGCAATACGATCGTCGCGCTCGATACCGGCGACGAAGCCTATGGGGCGATGCTGAAGGCGATCACCAAGGCGAAACGCAGCCTCATCCTCGAGACCTATATCTTCGACCGGGACAGGATCGGCATCCGGTTTGCGGAAGCTCTGATTGCTGCGGTCAAGCGCGGCGTCGAGGTGCGCGTGCTGATCGATGCGGTCGGAGCCCGATATTCGGTGCCGAGCGTGCTCGGCATGCTCAGAGACGGCGGCGTCACCGCCGATGTCTTCAACGGCAATGTCATCATGGGGCTGCGTCTCCCTTACGCGAACCTGCGCACCCACCGGAAGATCCTGGTCATCGACGGCCGGGTGGCGTTTACCGGCGGCATGAATATCCGGGAAGGTTTTTCAAGCGAATTCAGCGGCGACAAATGTTCGTTCGACACGCATTTCAAGGTAACCGGGCCGGTCGTCGCCGACCTGTTTGCAATTGCCGCCGCCGACTGGCGATATGCGGCCGACGAGGCGTTGGAGGGCGCGGCCTGGGCGCTGCAGGCGCCGGAGACCGAGCCCGGTTCGCCGGTCATCATGCGCGCCGTGTCTTCCGGACCCGACCGGAGCGTCGAGACGAACCACAAGATGCTGATGGGTGCGTTTTCCGTGGCGCGTTCCTCGATCCGCATCGTATCGCCCTATTTCCTGCCGGACCGCGAACTGATCACCGCGCTCGTCACGGCTGCCCGGCGCGGGGTGGAGGTCGATATCGTCGTGCCGACCGCCAACAATCTCGTTCTGGTCGATCGGGCGATGACCGCGCAGTTCGACCAGATGCTGAAGAACTACTGCCGGATCTGGCGGGCATCCGGCCCGTTCAACCACTCCAAGCTTCTGGTGATCGATGGGCGCTGGGCCTATGTCGGGTCCTCGAACCTCGACCCCCGATCGCTGCGGCTCAATTTCGAGGTCGATCTCGAAGTTCTGGACTGCCCTTTCGCGGAAGCTTTGGAACGAAGGATAGATCTGGCGATTTCTTCCGCAACCGAAGTGACGCTCGATGGGTTGATGGCAAGGCCCTTCCTCGTGCGGCTCATCGAGCGCGTGTTTTGGCTGGGGTCGCCCTATCTCTAGTTGCTGGATAGATGGGCCGCTTGCCCTATAAATTTCATTGATCGGCGAATAGTCAAAAGAACCATGCGGGAAAAACGTCCCAATCTTCCGAAAAGCATTCTGGCTTCCATCCGGGCTCGAAGGAACCGCGGCGCCGGAACGCATGAGGGGCGCGAACGCGGGCACGGCATGCTGATCGCCTCCTACAACGTGCACAAATGCGTGGGTATCGACGGCAGGTTCGATCCCGCCCGCACCAGCCATGTGATCCGCGAGATCGGCGCCGATGTGATCGCGCTGCAGGAAGCGGATTCCCGGTTCGGCGAGCGACGTGGTCTGCTCGACCTCGCGTGGATGGAGCGGGAGACGGGGCTTTTTCCGGTGCCTGTTTCCGGTGTCGCCAAGGCGCATGGCTGGCATGGCAATGTGATCCTCTTTCGCGAAGGCCTGGTGCGCGACGTTCATCAGGTCAAGCTGCCGGGGCTCGAGCCGCGCGGTGCCTTGATCACCGAACTGGAGCTCAAGGACGGCAGCGCATTTCGGATCATCGCGGCCCATCTCGGCCTGCTCAACCGTTCGCGTCAGCAGCAGGCCCGCATGATCCTCGACATTCTGCGTTCGCGTGACGAGCAGCCGACCGTGCTCATGGGCGATCTCAACGAATGGCGGCTTGGCGACCGCTCTTCCCTGAACACGCTTGCGACCGTCTTCGGTCTCCCGGCTGCGGTGCCGAGTTTTCCGTCGCGCCTGCCTGTCCTGGCGCTCGACCGCATCATGGCGAACCAGCCCGGGCTGATCGATGCCGTCGAAACCCATGACAGCCCGCTTGCGCGGCTTGCTTCCGATCACCTGCCCATCAAGGCGGTGGTAAAGCTCGGTTCCCTGCCGCTGTCTCAAGGAGCGGAAGCCGGCTGAACCGATCCTTTTCCGGCCTTTACCGAAATGGAAACCGCCGATAGGTTTGCGGCCTCACTGCCTCGCCCTCCGAACGGAATTTCCCGCATGACCGATATCGCCATGATCGAAGCCGCCCGTGTCCGTCTCGATGGCCACGTGCGCCGCACCCCGCTGCTATCCTCGCCCTTCCTCGACGACATTGCCGGGCGGCGCGTCTTCGTGAAGCCGGAATGCCTGCAGCACACCGGTTCGTTCAAGTTTCGCGGCGCCTGGTCGGCGATCTCGGCGCTGTCGCCCGACGTCCGTGCCAAGGGCGTGATCGCCTTCTCGTCGGGCAACCATGCCCAGGGTGTGGCGCTGGCGGCGAGGATGCACGGCATTCCGAGCGTGATCATCATGCCGTCCGACGCGCCGCGCATCAAGATCGAGAATACCCGTGCCTATGGCGCCGACGTCGTGCTCTATGACCGCCTCAACGAGGATCGCGATGTGATCGGCGCGCGGCTGTCGCAGGAGCGCGGCCTGACGCTGATCAAGCCGTTCGACGAGCCGCTGGTGATCGCCGGCCAGGGCACGACCGGGCTCGAAATCGCCGAACAGGCCAAGGAGGAAGGCATCGAGAAGGCCGACGTGCTGGTACCGACAGGCGGCGGCGGCTTCATTTCCGGCGTCGCGCTGGCATTAAGCGCCAAGGCGCCCAGTTTTGTCGTCCACCCGTGCGAGCCGCAAGGCTTTGACGATGTCACGCGTTCGCTGGCCTCTGGACAGATCGAGCGCAATGCGACCCAGGGCGGCTCGCTCTGCGATGCGATCGTCACGCCGCAGCCCGGCAACATCACCTTCCCGATCATGTCGAAGCTCTGCGGCGCAGGTCTCGTGGTGACCGACGACGAAGCGTTGCATGCGGTGGCGCTTGCCTTCAGCCGGCTGAAGATCGTCGTCGAACCCGGTGGGGCGGTGGCATTGGCGGCCGCTCTTTTCCATGGCGAGACGCTAGGCGATACGGTGATTGCGGTCTGCTCGGGCGGCAATATCGACCCGGATATCTTCCGTTTGGCGCTGGATCGTTTTGGCGTCTAAAGGGCCGGCAAAGGGCAGGGGTATAATAAACCGTTAAACACCCGGATGGGCCGTTAAGAAAAAAGGATTTTCTACGGAACTGGTGGCAGGTTGGAACATTATCTCTATCGGGTTGGTAGAGATAAGCTAGCATAAGGACAACGCTCGAAAAGGGCGGAACCAGAACCCGGGAGACATCCATGCGTCACATCGAGCATCAGACACGGTCTTTCCCAGCTCGCGGCTTTGCGGGCAAATGGCAATGGGCGGCGAATACGGTCCTGGTAACGGCAGCCTTCATCTTTGTCGGTGCCGTGACACTCGGCCTCTTTCCCTGAGGCTTTCAGGTTTCGCCTTTTCAAATTCGGGCTTGGTCCTCCCAAGACCGAAAACACCTCCCGCGCTTTGCTGCTCGGGAGGTGTTTTCGTTTAAGGGCCTATTTCGCGGGGAGATAGGCTTCGGCAAGCTCCACCCAGAAGCTCGTTCCGATTGGCAGCGCGTCGTCGTTGAAATCGAAACGCGGGTGGTGCAGCGGCGGGTCGTTGTTGGTGCGCCTGGTGCCGAGCAGGAAATAGGTGCCCGGCCGCTCCGCCAGCATATAGGCGAAATCCTCGGCGCCCATGGACGGGCGGGGCAAGTCGACGACCTTGTCCTCGCCGACGACACGACGGGCGAGATCGCGGACGAAATCCGTTTCCGCCTTGTGGTTGATGGTCGCCTCGTAACCGCGCTTGTAGTCGAGCGTGACGCCCATGCCGTAGCTGGCGGCCTGGCCCTCGGCGACCATGCGGATGCGCCTTTCCAGCTCGTTGCGGACGTCCGGGTCGAAGGAGCGGATGGTGAGCAGCATTTCCGCCCGCTCCGGAATGACGTTGCTCGCCATGCCGGCATGGAAGGCGCCGACGGTGATGACCATCTGGTCGAGCGGGTGGATGTTGCGCGAGGCGATCGTCTGCAGCGCCATGATGATGCTCGCGCCGCAGACGATCGGATCCGATGCGTCCTGGGGCTCGGCGCCATGGCCGCCGCGGCCATTGACCGTGATGCGGCATTCGTCGACGGCCGCCATCATCGGGCCTTCCTTGACGCCGATCTGGCCGAAGGGCAGGCTGGGATCGTTGTGCAGGCCGAAGACGGCATCGCATGGGAAGCGCTCGAACAGGCCGTCCTCGATCATCAGTCTGGCGCCGCCGAAATTCTCCTCCGCCGGCTGAAAGATCAGGTGGATCGTGCCGTCGAAATTCCTCCGTTCGGCTAGGATTCTGGCGGCACCGAGCAGCATCGCTGTGTGGCCGTCATGGCCGCATGCATGCATCAACCCCTTGTTCCTGCTGGCATATTCCGCACCTGTTTCTTCCTCGATCGGGAGCGCGTCCATATCGGCGCGGATGCCGATCGACCGGCCGCCGGTGCCGTTCTTCAAAGTGGCGACAACGCCCGTCTTGCCGAGGCCGCGGGTGACTTCATATCCGAGATCGGTGAGCTGCCTGGCGACGAAATCGGATGTGTTGAACTCCGACAGGCCGAGTTCCGGATATTGATGAAGGTAACGGCGGGTGGCCACCACGTCGGCCATGTCATTGGAAAACTGGATCGTCATTGCTCAAAACACCGAAAGTTCGATTGGATTGGTTGCGGGGCACGACGAGATCGCCCTTGCGTCTGAGATGAATAGCAGCGCGGCCTTTGGAAGGTAACCCTCGGTGTTAAAATTTCACTCTGTTCGGCTGCCGCAAGACGTTCAGGCGTGCCTGTTACACAAGTGCGGAATTCCTCGAATTATCAAGGGCCTGCTTCCGTTCAGGTTCCATTCAGGCTAGGCTCGATAGAGCCGGAACATGTGTCAATCCGCAGGAAGTGAGCAATAGATTCCAGTCAGTCATTTGCAATATCCGGACTGCTCTCTATTTCCCATCCTCGCGGGTCTGCATCCGGCCGGTCACCATAATCCAAATGATGACTGGCGCTTCCGATGCAGGCCGAGTAAGGCGAGGCCGACAAACCCTTAGAGTTTTCAGCAGAAGCCCGTATCCATGTCATTTCACACTCCGCCGTCAGCTTCCTCGCGCGAAACCGAAGCCAAGCAGATCGATCACAACGATTCGATCCGCTCGACCTATTTCAACATCGATGCATTGTGGGAATGCGGCGAGAAACTCGGCAAGGAGGGCACGCCCAGCTTGCCGGGCCTGATGGAGTTCGAGTTCTTCAAGCGGCATCATGAAAACGAGAAGGAAATCCTGCGGGTCTATCGGGCGACCGCTACCGACGTCGATGCCGGCGCGTCGATCACGCCCGCCGCCGAATGGCTGCTCGACAATTATTACATCGTCGAAGAGGCGATCCAGGAGGTCCGCCGCGACTTCCCGAAAAAGTTCTTCCGCCAGTTGCCCACGATGACGGTCGGCGGCCAGGAATTGCCGCGTGTGCTGGTGCTCGCCTGGCTCTATGTCGCCCATACGCACAGCAGCATTTCCCGCGAGGCGCTGGCCTCCATGGTCCAGGGTTTCCAGGTCAAGGAGCCGCTCGAGATCGGCGAACTCTGGGCGCTGCCCTCGTTCATCCGTTTCGTGCTGATCGAGAACCTGCGCCGCATCGCGACCCGTGTCGATCGTTCGCGCAACATGCGCCGCCGCGCCAACGAGACGGCCGACGAGATCATCCGACTCAACAACGAGGAGGCGAGCGCCGATGTCCTGAAGGGCATCGAGAACCTGACGAACGACAATACGTTCACGGCACAGTTCCTCTACCGCCTTCGCAACGCCTCGCAGACATCGGGGTTTGCGGTCGCCTGGCTCGAGCAGCGGCTCGAACAGGCGGGCACCGACGTCGAAGAGGTGATGCTCGCCGAGCAGAACCGTCTTTCGTCCGGCAACGTGACGATGGGCAACATCATCAAGAGCCTGCGCGAGATCGACGATACGGAATGGAGCGTCTGGTTCGAAGACGTTTCGCAGATCGACAAGATCTTCCGCGAGCGCACCGATTATCAGGCGCTCGATTTCGGCTCGCGTAACGCCTATCGCAACCGTATCGAGCAGATTGCCCGCCGTTCCCGCAAGAGCGAGGCTGAGGTTGCGGAAGCTGCCATCCAGCTCGCCGAAAAGGCGTCGGCGGAAGAAAATGCCGATCCGCGCGAGACCAATGTCGGCGCCTTCGTCGTCGGCCGCCGCCGCCGCGAGCTGGAAGCGGCAGTCGGGTACAATCTGCTGTTCGTCCAGAGGGTTGTCCGTCTTGTCCGCCGCCTCAACTGGTTTGCGATCGCAGGCCCGGTAATCCTGATTACCGTTCTCGCCATGGCGATTGCCGGCTGGTTCCTGGTGCAGGCGGATATTCCGCTGCCGGTCGTTTTCTTCTTCCTGCTGATGTTTGCGCTGCCGGCTTCCGAAGGCGCGACCGGCCTGTTCAATACGCTGGTGACCTACGTGGTGAGGCCAGCCCGGCTGGTCGGCTACGAATTCAAGGAAGGCATTCCGGAAGCGGCAAGAACTCTGGTTGCCGTGCCCTGCCTGATCACCGACCGGGATACCGTGGACGAGCTCGTCCGAAACCTCGAGGTCCACTATCTCGCCAATCCGCATGGCGAGATCTATTTCTCGCTGCTCAGCGACTGGCGCGACAGCAAGTTCGAGGAGACCGATACCGACCTCGAAATCCTCGATTATGCGAAGCGCGAGATCGCAGCGCTCAACGCCAAGTATGGAGAAGACGGCAAGGCGCGCTTCTATCTGCTGCATCGCCGCCGTCTGTTTAATCCCGCCGAAGGCGCATGGATGGGCTGGGAGCGCAAGCGCGGCAAGCTGCATGAGCTCAACATGCTGCTGCGCGGTGATCGCGACACCAGCTATCTTCCGGGTGCCAATATCGTTCCGCCGAACGTCCAATACGTCATGACGCTCGATGCCGATACGCGCCTGATGCGCGATGCGGTGACCAAGCTCGTCGGCAAGATGCACCACCCGATCAATCAGCCGGTGCTCGATCCGAAGACCAATCGCGTCATCCACGGCTATGGCCTGATGCAGCCGCGCGTGACGCCGTCGCTGACGACCGGCAAGGAAGCCTCGGTCTTCCAGCGCGTCTTCTCCGTCGGCCGCGGTCTCGACCCTTACGTCTTCACCGTCTCGGACGTCTATCAGGACCTGACCGGCGAAGGCAGCTTCACCGGCAAGGGCCTCTATCACGTCGATGCGTTCGAGGCTTCGCTCAAGGGCCGAATCGACGAGAATTCGGTCCTCTCGCACGACCTTCTCGAAGGTTCGTTCGCACGCTGCGCCCTCGTCACCGACGTGGAACTGGTCGAGGACTTTCCGGTCCGCTACGAGGTCGAAGTCTCGCGTCAGCATCGCTGGGCTCGTGGCGACTGGCAGCTCCTGCCTTACATCCTCGATCCGAAGCGGGGCGTGACTGCGCTTGGCCGCTGGAAGATGGTCGACAACCTGCGCCGGTCGCTGACCCCGATCGCCTGGTTCTTCGCTTCCGTGCTCGGCTGGTACTTCATGGATCCGCTCGGCGCGCTGATCTGGCAGATCCTGCTGATCTTCTCGCTGTTCGTCGCGCCGACCCTCAGCCTGGTCACCGGCCTCCTGCCGGGCTCTACTGACATCGTCCCGGGCGCGCATTTCTATTCCGTCTGGTCCGACATGCGTTCGGCCAATGCGCAGGTCGCGCTCCGCGTCGTCTTCATCGCGGATTCCGCCTGCATCATGACCGATGCGATCGCCCGGTCTCTTTACCGCCTGTTCTTCAGCCGCAAGCTGATGCTGGAATGGCGCACGGCCGCCTCGATCCAGTCGAGCGCGCAAGGGAGCCCGCAGGATTACTACAAGACGATGTGGCATGCGCCGGCGATTGCCGTGCTCAGCATCATCCTGTCGGCCATGCCGGGCGACAACGCGTTCCTGGTCGGCATCCCGTTCGCCGTGCTGTGGATATTCTCGCCGCTCGTCGCCTGGTATGTCAGCCAGTCGGCGGAGACCGAAGACCGGCTGTTCGTGCCGGAGCCCGTGTCGGTCGAACTGCGCAAGATCGCCCGCCGCACGTGGCGGTATTTCGAGACCTTCGTGACCGCGGAGCAGAACTACCTGCCACCGGACAATTTCCAGGAGAAGCCGAACCCGGTCATCGCCAAGCGCACGTCGCCGACCAATATCGGCGTCTACCTGCTGTCGACGATCTCGGCGCGGCATTTCGGCTGGATCAGCTTCACCGACACGGTCGAGCGCATCGAGCAGACGATCTCGGCGGTTGAAAGAGCCGACAAGTTCCGCGGCCACATGTACAACTGGTATCATACCGACACGCTGCAGCCGCTGATGCCTCGCTACGTCTCGTCGGTCGACAGCGGCAACTTCGCCGGCCATCTGATCGCCATCTCGTCGGCCTTACGCATCTGGGCCGAGGCTCCTTCCGCGCACCTTCAGGGCAATCTCGACGGTATCGGCGACGTTTCCGGCATTCTGGCCGAGACGCTGAAAGCTCTGCCGGACGACCGCAAGACGGTGCGCCCGCTGCGTCGCCGTCTGGAAGAGCGTATCGTCGGCTTCGGCAACGCGCTTGCCGCGGTGAAGCGCGAGCATGAATTCGCATCGATCCGGATCATCAACCTCGCCGTGCTCGCCCGCGACATCCAGAAGCTCGCGGTCAACCTCGACCAGGAAGTCCGTTCGGCGCAGAGCGACGAAGTTACCCGCTGGACCGCGTCTCTCGTCGCCGCCTGCGAGGCGCATATCGCCGATAGCGTCTTCGACAATGCCAATATCGAATCGCTGCGGGAGCGGCTCGGCGTGTTGCGCGACCGAACCCGCCGCCTCGCCTTCGCGATGGATTTCAGCTTCCTGTTCCGCAAGGAACGCCGCCTTCTGTCGATTGGCTATCGTGTCGAAACCAACGAGATCGACGAAGCCTGCTATGACCTGCTCGCATCCGAAGCGCGCCTGACCAGCCTGTTCGGGATTGCCAAGGGCGACCTGCCGACCGAGCACTGGTACAAGCTCGGCCGCCAGGTGGTGCCGATCGGTGCGCGAGGCGCCCTGGTCTCCTGGTCCGGCTCGATGTTCGAATACCTCATGCCGCCGCTCGTCATGCAGGAGCGCCAGGGGGGCATCCTCAACCAGACCAACAATCTGATCGTGAAGGAACAGATGAACCATGGCCGCCGCCTCGGCACGCCATGGGGCATCTCGGAAGCGGCGTTCAACGCTCTCGACCATCAGATGTATTATCAATATTCGAACTTCGGGGTGCCGACGCTCGGTCTCAAGCGCGGTCTCGGGCAAAACGCCGTCATCGCTCCCTATGCGTCGATCCTGGCCAGCCAGTACGACCCGATCGCTGCCTCTGAAAACCTCGCCGAACTGCGCTCGCTCGGAGCGCTCGGGGTGTTCGGCTTCTACGACGCGGTGGACTTCACGCCGACCCGCGTACCGGAAGGCAAGCGCTACGCGGTGGTGTTCAACTATTATGCCCACCACCATGGCATGTCGATCGCAGCGATCGCCAACGTCGTGATGAACGGCCTGCTGCGCGAGCTCTTCCATTCCGACCCGACCATCGAGGCTGCCGAACTGTTGCTGCAGGAAAAGGCACCGCGCGACATTCCGGTGATGAGCGCCAAGCACGAAGAAACCCCCGGCAAGGGCCAGGGCGAGCTGTTGCGTTCGGAAATCCGCACCATCACCAACCCGGCCACCAAGGACCGGGAGCTGGTGCTACTCTCCAACGGCCACTACTCGGTCATGCTTACCGCGACCGGCTCGGGATATTCCCGCTGGAACGGACTGTCTGTCGCCCGCTGGAAGCCCGACCCGACCGAAGATCGCTGGGGCCAGTTCCTGTTCCTGCGCGACACCACGACCGGCGAATGGTGGTCTGCCACCGCCGAGCCACGTCGCATCGAAGGCGAAAAGACCAGGGCGATCTTCTCCGACGAACGGGCGGAATTCCACAAGACGGTCGGCGACCTCACGAGCACGGTCGAATGCATCGTCGCCAGCGAACACGATGCCGAAGGCCGCCGCCTGACGCTGCTCAACATGGGTACCGAGGATCGCTTCATCGAAGTGACCTCCTATATGGAGCCCGTGCTGACCACCGAGGACGACGACAACGCCCACCCGGTTTTCCAGCGGATGTTCGTCCGCACCGAAATCGGCCGCCGCGGCGACGTCATCCGCGCCTGGCGCAACAAGCGCGCGCCGAACGAGCCGGACATGGTGATCGCCCATCTGGCAGCCGACAATGCCGGTTCGGCTCGCCCGACCGAATTCGAGACCGACCGCCGCAAGTTCCTCGGCCGCGGCCGCACGCTTTCGGAAGCTGCCGCCTTCGATCCCGGCGCGACGCTGTCGGGCACCGACGGCTTCACGCTCGATCCGATCCTGTCGCTGCGCCGCGTCGTGCGTGTGCCGGCCGGCAAGAAGGTGAGCGTCATCTTCTGGACGATCGCCGCACCGAGGCGCGAAGAGCTCGACCAGGCGATCGAACGTTATCGCCATCCGGATGCCTTCCAGACGGAGCTCACGCAGGCCTGGACGCGCACGCAGGTACAGATGCGCCATCTCGGCGTCTCGTCGCAGGATGCCGCGGCGTTCCAGCACCTGGCGCGCTATCTCATCTATCCGGACATGCAGCTGCGCGCCGACCAGGCAACCATACACGCCGGCATGCAGCAGCAGTCGTCGCTCTGGCCGTCGTCTGTGTCGGGAGACTTCCCGATCTTCACGCTGCGCATCAACGACGACAACGACATGCCGGTCGCCAAGGAAGCGATGAGCGCCCAGGAATACCTGCGCTCGCGCGGCGTCGTCACCGATCTCGTGATCTTCAACGAGCGGGCGGCCTCCTACGCGCAGGAAATGCAGCAGGCGCTGGAACATCTCTCCGAGAGCGCCCGCCGCCTCAGCCAGCAGGAAGGCCAGCGCCAGCACGTCTTCTCGCTGCGCCGCGACATCATGGACGACGAGGGTTCGGAAGGCCTGATCGCTGCATCCCGCGTGGTTCTGCACGCCCGCAACGGCAAGATCAGCGACCAGCTCAACCGCACGGCAACGATCTTCGCGCCGCCGAAGGACCAGCAGATCGAGGTCGACCGCCGCCCGCTGCTGAACGGCGAGATCTTCCAGCCTCCGGCTCCGATCGAGGCACCGGCGGATCTCGACTTCTGGAACGGTTTCGGCGGTTTCACCAAGGACGGCAGCGAATATGTGGTGCGCCTGCACGGCGGCCAATCGACGCCGCAGCCGTGGATCAACATCATCTCCAACGACAAGTTCGGCTTCCACATTTCGGCGGAAGGTTCGGGCTTCACCTGGGCCAGGAACTCCCGCGACTATCAGCTGACGGCCTGGACCAACGACATGGTCATCAACCGTCCCGGCGAGGCATTCTACATCGCCGACCGGGATAGCGGCGCTGTCATGACGCCGTTCGCGGTGCTGTCGCGCAAGCCGGAGGTCAAGTTCGAAACCCGGCACGGCCTTGGTTACTCGGTCTTCTCGAGCGAAGAAGAAGGCCTGAAGATCAGGCTGACCCAGACGGTCGACAGGACACGGGCGGCAAAGGTCTCGTCCATCCTCCTCCACAACGGCGGTTCGGAAACCCGCAGGCTGCGCGTCTACGGTTATGTGGAATGGCTGCTCGGCGCCAATCCGGCCCGGTCCATCCCGTTCATCCTCTCAAGCCGAGACGAGGAGACGGGGACGCTCTTCGCCACCAACTCCTACAGCATCGACTACCGCCGCTTTGCCTTCATGGGCATGAAGGAGACGCCGGTCGGCTTCACGGCGAGCCGCCGTGAATTCATCGGCCGCTTCGGTTCGGTCCAGATGCCGGCGGCGGTGATGTCCGCTTCGGCGCTCGGCAATGCTCTCGATCTCGACGGCGACCCCTGCGCGGCGCTCGCCTACGACATCGAGCTCGCGCCGGGCGAAGAGCGGACGGTGACCTTCTATCTCGGCGATGCCGATACGAAGGAAGAGGCTCAGGCGCTGGCGGCCCAGCTGCGCGGCGAGGAGTTCGCTCCGATCCTCGCGGCGAACCGCGACTTCTGGACCGGCTTTACCGGCCGCCTGAAGATCTCGACGCCGGACAAGTCGCTCGACAACATGGTCAACCACTGGCTGCCCTACCAGGCGCTCGGCTGCCGCATCATGGCCCGCACCGCCTTCTACCAGGCATCCGGCGCCTTCGGCTTCCGCGATCAGCTGCAGGATACCTTGGCCTTCCTGGTGCACGAGCCGTCGCTCGCCCGCCGCCAGATCGTCAACGCGGCTTCGCGGCAGTTCAAGGAAGGCGATGTGCTGCATTGGTGGCTGCCCGGCTCCGGCGCCGGCGTCCGGACGATGATCTCCGACGACGTCGTCTGGCTCGCCTATGGTATCCACCAGTATGTCTCGGTAACCGGCGATGCATCGCTGCTCGACGAAGAGCTGGCGTTCATCGACGGGCCGGTGCTCGAAAAGAACAAGCACGACTCCTTCTTCCAGCCGACCGTGTCGACCGATACAGCAACTGTCTACGAGCATGCGGCAAGGGCGCTGGACCTGGCGATCACGCGCACCGGCGACAAGGGCCTGCCGCTCATCCTCGGTGGCGACTGGAATGACGGCATGAACCGCGTCGGCATCGGCGGCCGCGGCATGAGCGTCTGGCTCGGCTGGTTCCTGGCCGCGGCACTGCGCAACTTCCTGCCCTATGCGGAGGCCCGCAAGGACAAGAAGCGCATTCAGCGCTGGACGGATCATATCGAGACGCTCAAGCAGGCGCTCGAAAAGGCCGGCTGGGACGGCACCTACTATCGCCGTGGCTATTTCGACGATGGCTCTCCGCTCGGCTCGAGCACCAGCGACGAATGCCGTATCGACTCGCTCGCCCAGTCCTGGAGCGTGCTCTCGGGCGAAGGCGATCCGGAACGTGCCGCCCAGGCCATGGATGCGGTGCTCGAAAAGCTCG
The DNA here is from genome assembly GCF_021391675.1 of Neorhizobium galegae. Taxonomy (NCBI): domain Bacteria; kingdom Pseudomonadati; phylum Pseudomonadota; class Alphaproteobacteria; order Hyphomicrobiales; family Rhizobiaceae; genus Neorhizobium; species Neorhizobium galegae. Next base: position 4,386,034 of record NZ_CP090095.1, on the reverse strand, counting down.
TCGACAGCCAAGCCGGCATTATCCGCCTCTTCACGCCGCCGTTCCAGGATACCCGCAAGGACCCGGGCTATATCAAGGCCTATCCACCGGGTATTCGTGAAAACGGCGGCCAGTATACCCATGCGGCGATCTGGGTCGTGCTGGCGCTGACAGCGCTGAAGCGGGGCGACGATGCCTGGAAGTGCTTCCAGATGCTGAACCCGATCAACCATGCGCTGGACCGCGATGCGGCCGAGACCTATCGCGTCGAACCCTATGTGGTCGCGGCCGATGTCTATGGTCACGGTTCCCATACCGGGCGCGGCGGCTGGACCTGGTATACGGGTTCTGCGGGCTGGCTCTACCGTGCGGCGACCGAGGGCATCCTCGGCATCCGCCGCCAGGGCGACCGGCTGTTCGTCAATCCGGCGCTGCCGACCGACTGGGATGGCTTCACCGCCGAACTGACCATCGACGACACGGTGCACAAGATCACCGTCGAGGGCGACAAGGTCACGATCGACGGTCAGGCGGTCAATGAAACGGAAGGTTTCCTTCTTGCCGGAGCCGCCGCGAAGCGTCTGCCGGAACCGGCCAATAGCTGAGACCTCGGCCGGCCGGGAAGCTGAATCTGTCAAAAGAAAACCCGCCGCCATGCGAATGGCGGCGGGTTTTTCATTGAAGTTCCCTTAGCGATCAGGCGGGTAGCGATCAGGCGGGCTGTGCCACCGATCCGCCAGGGTCCGCCGCTTCGTCGTCGGTCAGGATGCCGCTTGCCTTCAGCAGCGCGGCGAAGCGTCCGCCGCTCTCGCTGAGTTCCTCATAACTGCCCATTTCGGCGACGCGTCCGTTCTCGAGGAAGATCACCTTGCTCGCATCGCGAACGGTCGACAGCCGGTGGGCGATGATGAAGGTGGTGCGGTTTTCGCGGAGGCGGTCTATGGCCGTCTTGACGCGAGCCTCGGTCTCGACGTCCAGCGCGCTGGTCGCCTCGTCGAGCACAAGGATCGGCGCGTTCTTGAGGATGGCGCGGGCAATGGCGATACGCTGGCGTTCGCCGCCGGACAACCGGTTGCCGCGCTCGCCGACCGGAGTCTCGTAGCCGTTCAACCGCGTTTCGATGAACTCGGCAGCGGCGGCGGCTTCTGCCGCCCTGGCGATTTCCTCCTCGCTCGCGCCCTCGCGGCCGAGGCGGATGTTCTCGCTGATCGACCGGTTCAGGAGGCCTGCATCCTGGAAGACGGTGGCGATGGAATGGCGCAGCGATTTCCGCGTCACCGTGCCGATATCGATGCCATCGATCAGGATCTTGCCTTCCTGCGGGTCGTAGACACGCTGCAGGAGGTTGATGAGCGTGGTCTTGCCGGCGCCGGTCGGACCGACGATGGCGACCGTCTCACCGGCTTTCGCCGTGAAGGAGACGTTGTGGACGCCTTGGCTCGTGCTGGCAAAGCCAAAGGAGACATCGCGGAATTCCACTTCGCCGCGAACCTCGCCGAGGTCGGCGGCATCTGCCGGCTCGGCGCGCTCTTCGACGGAATCCTCGAGGAGGAAGAAATCCTCGAGCTTGGCGCGCGCCTCGAAGATCTGGGTGGCGAACTGGCGCAGGAGGTCCAGACGGCCGATCAGCAGGTTGGCGAAGCCGATGAAGGCCACGACGTCGCCGACCCGGATTTCGCCGCGCTGAACCAGAAGCGTGCCGATGACCAGGATGACACCCATGGACACCGTCGAGGCCGTGCGGTTGAGGGCACCGGCCAGAGCCCACCAGTCGAGCACCGGATACTGGGCGGCAAGCAGGTCCTTGGTATAGTCCTTGAGCGCTAGGGTCTCGGCCTCGATGCGATTGTAGCTGTGCAGCACCGATACGTTGCTGATCGCGTCGCTCACGTGGGAGAAGACCGTGTGGTAGTGGTTTTCGACCGACGCCTGCCCCTCCTTTGTGCGGTTCATCACTGTCACGCCGATGATCCAGTAGAGGATGCTCAGCACCAAAAGGACGAGGCTCAGGCGCCAATCCATCGCGATCGCAGTGGGGACCAGCAGGACGAGCGCCACTGCGGTGGCTAGATGAGTACGCATGAATTCGAGCCAGAGGCCGAACAGGCTCTCTGCCGCACGCAGTAGGGTGTGCAGCGCGTGGGAGGTGCCACGGGTGTGGTGCCAGGCGAGCGGCATGGAGATGATTCGTCCGAAAGCCTCTGTCAGCAGCGATGCGCGTCGGCCATGGGCGAGCCTGTCGGCCTCACGGGCGACAAGCACATAGGCAACGGTATTGAAGACACCGAAGCCAGCCCATAACATCAGCACGGGCGTGACGGTACTGCCGGACGAAATGGCGTCGATGATCCGGCCGAAAAGGATCGGTTCGGCAATGGTGATGACGGCAAGCACGATATTGGCGACGACGACGGCGGCGACGCGCCACTTGTTCTTCGCCAGATATTGGAGGGCTCGTGCGTAAACCTGGAACAGCGTCAACTGGCGCAACCTCTTTCAAGTGGAGCCGCCATCGGGGCGGCGCCGGTAATCTAGTGATCGGAAACGGCAATTCCGCGACGGAAGCCGGAGATAATACTCTTCTGCCAGAAATGTTTCATGGAGGGCAAGGCTTCCCGCATTCAGTGTCTTGAACCAGCCCACGGCTTATTGCACAAAACCGTCAAGGGCTAGATTTCGCGGTATACCTTCAAAGAATGATAACTATGCTAATCGATTGTGAATAAGGGAAGTTACTGAAATCTAACATAAAGACAAGAATCGCCCGGAAAGAACGCGGCGGGGAGCAAGCCTTGAATATTCAGCTGGTCGTGCAACTCTTGGTACTCGTTGGGGAAATCAAGACCGAGGCGGAACTGACGGCCCAGCTCGAATCCCTGCTGAAGGCCTATGGATTCGAATATTACGGACTGGTCATCCGGCCGCGTTCCCTTCAGAATCCGGGCGGTCTTGTGCTGGCCGGCCGCTGGCCGGAAGGCTGGCAGGAAATCTACGAAGCCCGCAAATATGCCCTGGTCGATCCGACTGTTCGTATGCTCGGCATCGCGCAAAGGCCGTTCCGCTGGCGGGATGCGGTGCTCAGGCTCCGGAACGATCCGCATCGGCAGCGCATGCAGCGGATGATGCAGGAGGGGACACGTCACGGCCTTCAGGACGGCTACCTGTTTCCGGTCCATGGCCGCAACGGCTTGCTCGGGAACATGACGCTCGGCGGCCGCCCGGTGGATCTCTCGCCCGCCGAAATGGCGCTGTTCGATGCCGCCGCCAAGAAGGTGTTCTGGCGCTTTCTGGACCTGCGCGGACAGGCCGACGAGCTGGAGGCCGTCGCCAAGGTGGACACCCAGCTTACCCGCCGCGAGATGGAGGTCATCGTGCTGCTCGCCGACGGCCTGACCTCCAACGAGGTCGCGAAGTCGCTGGATATATCGAGCCATACGGTCGACTGGTACATCAACGGGCTTCAGGAGAAGCTGCGCGCCAAGAACCGCCAGCATGTGGTCGCTTCGGCATTTCGCCTCGGCCTCATCGCCTGAGCGATTGGTCTTCTTGCGACACATCCGGTCTCCCCAAGAAATTGCGCTTGCCTGATTAAGGCAATACTGATTTCTTTGCAGTGCAGCATTATTCTCGATGGCGCCTGAGGAGATTCGTCTTGCCCATTTCCAAGATCTTAGTTGCCAACCGCTCTGAAATAGCGATCCGGGTCTTCCGTGCGGCCAATGAGCTCGGCATCAAGACTGTCGCGATCTGGGCGGAAGAGGACAAGCTTTCGCTGCATCGGTTCAAGGCCGACGAGAGCTATCAGGTCGGCCGCGGCCCGCATCTTTCCAAGGACATGGGGCCGATCGAAAGCTATCTGTCCATTCCCGAAGTGATCCGCGTCGCCAAGCTTTCCGGTGCCGACGCCATTCATCCGGGCTACGGCCTGCTGTCGGAAAGCCCGGAATTCGTCGAGGCCTGCAACGATGCAGGTATCATTTTCATCGGCCCGCGGCCGGATACGATGCGCCAGCTCGGCAACAAGGTCGCCGCCCGCAACCTGGCCATCTCGGTCGGCGTGCCGGTGGTTCCGGCGACCGAGCCGCTGCCGGACGACATGGCGGTCGTTGCGAAAATGGCCGAGGACATCGGCTACCCGGTGATGCTGAAAGCCTCCTGGGGCGGCGGCGGGCGCGGCATGCGCGCCATTCGCGATCCCAAGGATTTGGCCAGGGAAGTCGTGGAAGCCAAGCGCGAGGCTATGGCTGCCTTCGGCAAGGACGAGGTCTATCTCGAAAAGCTGGTCGAGCGCGCCCGCCACGTGGAAAGCCAGATCCTCGGCGATACCCATGGCAATGTCGTGCATCTGTTCGAGCGCGACTGTTCGATCCAGCGACGCAACCAGAAGGTCGTCGAGCGCGCCCCGGCGCCTTATCTGTCGGAAGCCCAGCGGCAGGAGCTGGCGGGTTATTCGCTGAAGATCGCCGCGGCGACCAATTATGTCGGCGCCGGCACGGTCGAGTACCTGATGGATGCCGATACCCAGAAGTTCTATTTCATCGAGGTGAACCCGCGCATCCAGGTCGAGCATACGGTGACCGAGGTCGTCACCGGCATCGATATCGTCAAGGCGCAGATCCATATCCTCGAGGGTTTTGCGATCGGCACGCCTGAATCCGGTGTGCCGGCCCAGGAAAATATCCGCCTGCACGGCCACGCGCTGCAATGCCGTATCACCACGGAAGATCCGGAGCACAACTTCATCCCGGATTACGGCCGCATCACCGCCTATCGCTCGGCCGGCGGTTTCGGCATCCGTCTGGACGGCGGCACGGCCTATTCGGGCGCGATCATCACCCGGTATTACGATCCGCTGCTGGTCAAGGTAACGGCTGCCGGCACCACGCCGCAGGAAGCCATCGATCGCATGGACCGGGCGCTGCGCGAATTCCGTATCCGGGGCGTGGCCACCAACCTCACCTTCCTCGAAGCGATCATCGGCCACCAGAAATTCCGCGATAACACCTATACGACGCGGTTCATCGATACGACGCCGGAACTGTTCGAGCAGGTAAAGCGCCAGGACCGCGCCACCAAGCTGCTCACCTATCTCGCCGACGTCACCGTCAACGGTCATCCGGAAACCAAGGGTCGGCCGGCACCGTCCGAGCATATCGCCAAGCCTGTCCTGCCCTATATAAACGGCCCGGTCCCGGACGGAACCAAGCAGCTGCTCGACACGCTCGGTCCGAAAAAGTTCGGGGAATGGATGCGCAACGAAAAGCGCGTGCTGATGACCGATACGACGATGCGCGACGGCCATCAGTCGCTGCTGGCCACCCGCATGCGCACCTATGACATCGCCCGCGTGGCGGGCGTCTATGCGCGGGCTCTGCCGAACCTGTTCTCGCTGGAATGCTGGGGCGGGGCGACCTTCGACGTTTCCATGCGGTTCCTCACCGAAGACCCGTGGGAGCGTCTGGCGATGATCCGCGAGGATGCGCCGAACCTGCTGTTGCAGATGCTGCTGCGCGGTGCCAACGGGGTCGGTTACAAGAACTATCCCGACAACGTGGTGAAGTATTTCGTCTCCCAGGCCGCCAGGGGCGGCATCGACCTCTTCCGTGTCTTCGACTGCCTCAACTGGGTCGAGAACATGCGTGTGTCGATGGATGCGATCAACGAAGAGAACAAGCTCTGCGAGGCGGCGATCTGCTATACCGGCGACCTGCTCAACTCCGCACGCCCGAAATACGACCTCAAATATTACGTTTCTCTCGCCGAAGAGCTGGAGAAGGCGGGTGCGCATATCATCGCGCTGAAGGACATGGCCGGCCTCCTGAAGCCGGCCGCGGCGCGGGTACTGTTCAAGGCGCTGCGCGAGGCGACCTCGTTGCCGATCCATTTCCACACCCATGACACGTCCGGCATCTCGGCCGCGACCGTGCTTGCCGCAGTGGACGCGGGCGTCGACGCGGTCGATGCGGCGATGGATGCTGTTTCCGGCAATACCTCGCAGCCCTGCCTCGGCTCGATCGTCGAAGCGCTGTCGGGCACCGAACGGGACCCGGGCCTCGATCCGGAATGGATCCGCCGCATCTCCTTCTATTGGGAAGCGGTGCGTGGCCAGTATGCCGCCTTCGAAAGCGACCTCAAGGGGCCTGCCTCGGAAGTCTATCTGCACGAGATGCCGGGCGGCCAGTTCACCAACCTCAAGGAACAGGCCCGCTCGCTCGGGCTTGAAACCCGCTGGCACAAGGTCGCCCAGACCTATGCGGACGTGAACCAGATGTTCGGCGACATCGTCAAGGTGACGCCGTCTTCCAAGGTGGTCGGCGACATGGCGCTGATGATGGTCTCCCAGGACCTGACGGTTGCCGATGTCGAGAACCCGGCGAAGGACATCGCGTTTCCGGATTCGGTCGTATCGATGCTGAAGGGCGATCTCGGCCAGCCTCCCGGCGGCTGGCCGGAAGCGCTGCAGAAAAAGGCGCTGAAGGGCGAGCAGCCCTATACCGCGGTGCCCGGCTCGCTTTTAGCCCCCGCTGACCTTGCTGCGGAGCGCAAGGCGATCGAGGACAAGCTGGAGCGCAAGGTCAACGATTTCGAGTTCGCTTCCTACCTGATGTATCCGAAGGTGTTCACCGACTTCGCGCTGGCGTCCGATACCTATGGCCCGGTCTCGGTGCTGCCGACGCATGCCTATTTCTACGGGCTTGGCGATGGCGAGGAAATGTTCGCCGACATCGAGCGCGGCAAGACGCTTGTCGTCGTCAACCAGGCGATGAGCGGCACCGATGCGCAAGGCCTGGTCACCGTCTTCTTCGAGCTGAACGGCCAGCCGCGCCGCATCAAGGTGCCGGACAGGGCGCATGGTGCCTCCGGCAGTGCGGTGCGCCGCAAGGCGGACACTAGCAATGTCGCCCATCTCGGCGCGCCGATGCCCGGTGTCATCAGCCGCGTCTTTGCGACAACCGGCCAGGCGGTCAAGGCCGGCGATGTGCTGCTGTCGATCGAGGCGATGAAGATGGAAACGGCGCTGCATGCCGAAAAGGACGGCACGGTGGCCGAGGTCCTCGTCAAGGCAGGCGACCAGATCGACGCCAAGGATCTGCTGATCGTCTATGGCGGCTGAGTTCAGCCGCCATCCCTCAGGGCCCGGACTTTTCGGCCGAGCCCTTCGCCAAAAATAGCTATCAGGCCGGCGCCCCCGACCAGGGGTGCGTCGGCCCTGTCGTTCGCGGCCGGCAGATCGCCCAGATCATGAAAACGAGCGCCGTATATGATGCGGATTGTTGACCGATCGGAACCAAAGTTTTCGAGCGTGGTCAATTGCCGCGAACTTTTCTTTCCGTTGCGGGTTTCGCCTCGATACAATTTGTGAGAGGCAGGACGTCTTCGCAGCGTTGCAAATTCAATCGATTTAAATATGTTCGCGGCGATTGAAAAGGAACCTACCCATGGATAGTCGCGCGCCCTCCAACGCTTCCTCCGGCTCCCGAACTTTCATCACCCGCGAACGGGCAGGCGTGTCGCTGCTCTTCCTGATGAACGGCTTCATGGTCGGCGCCTGGGCGCCCAAAATCCCGGAATTTGCGAGCCGGCTGGGCTTGAGCGAGAGCTCGCTCGGGCTGATGATCCTGACCTTCGGCCTCGGATCGCTGGTGATGATGCCGCTTGCGGGAAGCCAGATCGCCCGTTTCGGATCGAGCCAGGTTTCCAAATATATCGCGGTTCTGCTGACACCGACATTGCTGCTCCTCACCTGGGTCGGCAGCATCTGGGCCGGTGCGTTGGCGATCTTCCTGTTCGGTGGGCTGATCGGAGCCATGGACGTGGCGATGAATGCCAATGCGGTCTCGGTCGAGAAAAACATGCGCCGGGCGATCATGTCGTCCTGCCATGCCTTCTGGAGCCTTGGCGGATTGCTGGGCTCTTCGACGGGCGGTTTCCTGATCGAACATATCGGCGTCTCCGCGCATGCCATCCTGGTGACAGTGCTTGCTGCGGTGATGATCATTGCTGCCTGGCGGATCGTTCTGCACGATGCACCCCATCCGGACGAAGCCAAGCATGGAGCAAGCCGCCTGCCGCGTTCGCCGCTGCCCTGGCTGATCGGCATCATGGCACTGTTCTGCATGATCCCGGAAGGCGCGATCCTCGATTGGGGTGCGCTTTACCTCCGCAACGAGCTTGCGGCTTCCGTCACGCTGTCCGGCTTCGCCTTCGCAGCCTTCTCGCTCACCATGGCGACGATGCGCTTTGCCGGCGACCTGATCCGCGACCGTTTTGGCGCGGTGAAGACGCTGCGCGTCTGTGCCGTCATCTCGATCTTCGGCCTGCTGCTGATCGGCTTTGCCCAGAACGCGCCGATGGCGATCGCCGGCTTTGCACTGACAGGCATCGGCATTTCCAACATCGTGCCGATCGCCTTTTCGGCCGCCGGCAACCTGCCGGGCATGGCGGCCGGCGTCGGCCTCTCGGTGGTCACGACCATGGGTTATTCCGGCATCCTGGTTGCGCCATCCGCCATCGGCTTCATTGCCGAGCATACCGGCCTCGCGATCATCTTCGCCGGCCTTTCGGCGCTGATCGTCGTGGTGCTCATGCTCTCGCCTTTGGCCAAACATGCGGACACGGCGCATCACTAGGCTGCGTCAGCCTGCCGGGCTGGAACGGGAAGGGCCGGTGCGATAAAGTGTGTGTTGCGGCGGTTGACAAGCCGCAAGCCATACGCCACCTGAAAGGCGCTTCATTCCCAAGGCGACGAGACTTCCGATGACCGCACCCGTCGATTATGATCCGAAACCGCGCCGCGCCACAGTCGCAGTCGATGTCGGCGGCGTCATCGTCGGCGGAGGCGCACCTGTTGTCGTGCAGTCGATGACCAATACCGATACCGCCGATATCGACGGAACGGTCGCCCAGGTCGCGGCACTCTACAAGGCCGGCTCGGAACTCGTCCGCATTACCGTCGATCGTGACGAGAGTGCTGCCGCCGTTCCAAAAATCCGCGAGCGCCTGCTGCGGCTCGGCATGGACGTGCCGCTGATCGGCGATTTCCATTATATCGGCCATAAGCTGCTGGCGGACCATCCGGCCTGCGCCGAGGCGTTGGCGAAATACCGCATCAATCCGGGCAATGTTGGCTTCAAGGACAAGAAGGACAAGCAGTTCGCCGACATCATCGAGATGGCGATCCGTTACGACAAGCCTGTCCGTATCGGCGTCAACTGGGGTTCGCTCGACCAGGATCTCCTGACCACGCTGATGGACCGCAATGCCGCAGATGGTTCGCCGCTGTCGGCCCGCCAGGTCATGCACGAGGCAATCGTCCAGTCGGCGCTGATCTCCGCCGAGCTTGCCGAGCAGATCGGCCTGCCGCGCAACCGCATCATCCTGTCGGCCAAGGTGAGCCAGGTTCAGGACCTGATCGCCGTCTATTCCATGCTCACAGAGCGCTCCGACCACGCGCTGCATCTCGGCCTCACCGAGGCCGGCATGGGCTCCAAGGGCATCGTCGCCTCGTCGGCAGCCATGGGCTACGTGCTGCAGCATGGGATCGGCGACACGATCCGCGTTTCGCTGACGCCGGAACCGAACGGCGACCGTACCCGCGAAGTGCAGGTGGCGCAGGAACTGCTGCAGGTCATGGGCTTCCGCCAGTTCGTTCCGGTCGTCGCCGCCTGTCCCGGATGTGGCCGCACCACTTCGACGGTGTTCCAGGAACTCGCCCAGAACATCCAGAACGACCTTCGCAAGAACATGCCGGTCTGGCGCGAGAAATATCCGGGCGTTGAGGCGCTCAATGTCGCGGTCATGGGCTGCATCGTCAACGGTCCGGGCGAGAGCAAGCACGCCGATATCGGCATTTCGCTGCCGGGTACCGGTGAAACGCCGGCAGCACCCGTGTTCATCGACGGCAAGAAGGCGCTGACTTTGCGGGGCGTAAACATCGCCGCCGATTTCGAGAAGCTCGTCATCGACTATATCGAGCAGCGCTTCGGCCAGCGCACGGCCGCAGAATAATTCCATGAGCCAATACTGGTCGCCGATCGTCAGCCGGCTTACGCCCTATGTCGCGGGCGAGCAGCCGCGTATCCAGAATCTCGTCAAGCTCAACACAAACGAAAACCCCTACGGGCCGTCTGCAAAGGCGGTTGCCGCGATCCAGGCGGCGGCGGACGATGCGTTGCGGCTTTATCCGGATCCGTCGGCGAGGGCGTTGCGCGAAGCGATTGCTGCGCGTTTCGGCGTGCAAGCGGATCAAGTGTTCGTCGGCAACGGTTCGGACGAGGTGCTGGCGCACACGTTCCAGGCCTTGCTGAAGCACGACAGGCCGCTGCTTTATCCGGATATCACCTACAGCTTCTATCCGACCTATAGCCGGCTCTACGATATCGACGTGGTCGAAATCCCCCTCGATGAAGGTTTCCGGATCCGACTTTCCGACTACGACCGGCCCTGCGGCGCGATCATCATTCCAAATCCGAATGCGCCGACCGGCATCGGCCTGGCGCTCCCGGAGATCGAGGCGCTGGTTGCCGCCCATCCCGAGGCACCGGTCGTGGTGGACGAGGCCTATATCGATTTCGGTGGCGACACCGCCGCGAGCCTGATTGCCCGCTATCCGAACCTTCTGGTCATCCAGACGCTGTCGAAATCCCGTTCGCTTGCCGGCATGCGCATTGGTTTCGCCCTCGGTCAGCGGCATCTGATCGATGCTTTGGAGCGCGTGAAAGACAGTTTCAATTCCTATCCGCTCGACCGGCTGGCGCAGGTTGCCGCCACTGCCGCGATCGAAGATGTGGAATGGTTCGAGACCTGCCGGCAGAAGATCATCGCGACGCGCAACCGCGTCAGCGATGAATTGCTTGCGATGGGTTTCGAGGTTCTGCCGTCACAGGCGAATTTCGTTTTCGCCGGGCATCCTGCTCTGTCGGGCGCCGAAGTCTATTCAGCCTTGCGGGCCGAGGGCGTGCTTGTTCGCCACTGGAACAAGCCGCGCATAGCCGACCATCTGCGCATCTCGATCGGCACGGATGCCGAATGCGACCGGCTGCTCGAAGTCCTGAAGAACCTGCCGGCCGCGGGCTAACAGCGGCTATTTTCTTCCCGTGGACGTTTCCTCAGCCAGAGCCTTCGCCAGCATGGCTTGGGCGGACCAGCGCACGATCCGTTCGCCCTCCTGCGGATCGACATCGCAGATATCGCGGAGCACGACGAGGGATTCGATACCCGTCAGCATCGACAATCCGTAAAGCAGCCGGTCGAAGACATCCTTGGCGAGCCTGGGGCGCAACGGTTCCAGCGCTTCCGTCAGCCATGGAATGCGCCGGCCGCCACGCCGCGGCTGGGTATCGCTGGTGATGGACGTGGCGAGAAAGGTGCGGAAGACACTTTCGTTCGCTGCCACCATGCGAAAGATCTGGCCGACGATCTCGTCCAGCCGTTCCTCCACGGTGCCGCTCACGGCTATACTGTCTGGCAGGCGAACCCCGTCGGCCACCGCATCGAGCACCGCTTCATGCACCATTTCGTCCGGCGTCGAGAAATAGCGATAGGCCGTGGCACGGGAAATGCCCGCCGCATCGGCGACTTCCGCCACGGAGGGATGCCCTCCGGCCTCGATCAATTGCCTAGCGGTGCGCAGCAATTCGGCACGCGTCCGCTTCTTCTGGTTTACCCGTTCTGTTTTCTTCACGTCACTCACTTGACATCTCATTCTCGTTATGAGATTTTAGTCTCATTAAGATTTAAGTGTATCACAAACCCTCCAAGGTACAAGACCATGAACACGGCTTCCACATCTCCAGTCGGCATTTCCGCCGCGCCCCTGACGGTGCATTTCCTCGGCAATATCTTGACATTCCGCGCTCGCTTCGCGGATACGAAAGAAAATTTCACCGTCATCGACGTGCTGACCGCGCCCAATGCCGGCCCACCGCCGCATACGCAGACCGATCAGGAAGCGTTCCTCATTCTCGAGGGCCGCTACGAGATCATCGTCGGCGATGAGGTCAAGCATTGCGGCCCCGGCGATTTCGTCCATGTCGCGCCGGGCACGATGCATTCCTTCCGCAATATCGCCGAGACGACCTCGCGGCTGCTCCTGATCAATTTCCCGGGTGACCTTCACGAGGAATTTTTCGTCGCGATCGGCGACCCGCTGCCATCCGGCTCGACCACGTTTCCGGACATGCTGCCGCCGGATGTTCCGAAGATCGTGGCGACCGCCGCGCGTTTCGGCATCGATATCCCGGTTCCCGCCAACGCCTGAGGAGACGACAATGACGCCCTCTATGATCAACGGTCTTCTGGCCTCCCGGTCCTTCGGCATTCTGGCCCGCGTGCTTCTCACATTCGTCTTCTGGTCGAGCGGTCTTGCCAAGGTCATCGACTTCGGCGGTGCGGTGGCGGAAATGGAACGATATGGCGTGATGCCGGCGGTTCCGATGGCCATCGCCGTCATCATCGTTCAGCTCGGCGGTTGCGCCTTGGTGATTTCAGGCCGCTGGGCCTGGCTCGGCGCCGGAGCGCTGGGCGTCTTTACAGCGCTGACCATCCCGATCGCTCACGCGTTCTGGACAATGACCGGCGAGGCAGCGTTCATCGAGATGATGTTCACCTTCGAACATGTCAGCCTTATCGGCGGGCTGGTGATGGTTGCCATCCTCCACCGCGAGGCCCGTGTGGCGGGCGCGCCAGCCCTTGCAGGCTTCTGACGAGGAGGACGTCGTCACTGCGGCGTCCTCCTCGCTATTGCCGCAATTCATGGTAAATGAGGATCACCACTGACGACGGGGATATCCATCTACATGCTGAAGAAAATCGCAATCGTCGCACTTTGCGCGACCTATCTTTCCGCCTGCACCACGACCGACCCTTATACGGGCGAGCAGAAGGTTTCCAACACAGCCGGCGGCGCCGCCATCGGTGCCGGCCTCGGCGCGCTTGCCGGCGGCTTGACCGGCGGACGCCATGCGGGCCGCAACGCACTGATCGGTGCCAGTATCGGCGCGCTCGCCGGCGGCGGTATCGGCGCCTATATGGACAACCAGGAAGCGGAACTGCGCGCCCAGCTGCAGGGCACCGGCGTTTCGGTGACCCGCGTCGGCGACCGCATCATCCTCAACATGCCGTCGAACATCACGTTCGCCACCGACCAGGACCAGGTGATCCCGCCCTTCTACCGGACGCTGGATTCTGTCGCGATCGTGCTGAACAAGTTCAACAAGACACTCATCGACGTCAACGGCCACACGGATTCGACCGGCAGCCTGCAGCATAACCAGGCTCTTTCCGAGCGTCGCGCCGGTTCCGTCGCGAATTATCTCGGCAGCCGTGGTGTGGACCAGCGCCGCATGTCGACGATGGGCTTTGGGCCGTCGCAGCCGGTTGCTTCCAACGCGACCTCGGACGGCCGCGCGCAGAACCGCCGCGTCGAAGTGGCGATCGCGCCGATCACCCAGGGCTGATCATAAAAGTCTGAGGGAAGGCGAGCCGCTCAGATGCGGCTCGTCAGCAGCTTCAAGCCGGCGACGCTGTAGAATACCGCCATCGTACCTTCGACCCAGCGCCGCGCGGCCTTGTAGCCCCGCAGTGCGTGGGATGTCGAAAAGACCATCGCATAGGTGGTGAAGATCAGCATGCTCGAGCTCATGCAGACGCAGATGATCAGCAGGATCGCCGAGGTCGGCGCATTTTCCGGCAGGCCGAGCGAAATGATCGCCAGCCAGGCAAAGATCGCCTTCGGATTGGTGACGTGGATCGCGTAACCGCGCAGCCAGAGCTGGCGGGCGGTATAGTTCGTCCGGGCATTGCCGAGGGCGACCTTGGAATCCGGCAGGCGCGCGGATTTGTAGGCCTTCCAGGCTAGGTAGATCAGGTAGATCCCGCCGAGCACCTTCATGATCTCCAGAGCGATCGCATAATTGCGGAGCAGCGCCGCAAGACCGAGCGCTGCGGCGCAAGCCCAGGTGAAAGAACCGCAGGCGATGCCGAGCGCCGTGATCAGACCGGCGCGGCGCCCTTGCGAGATCGAGGTGCCGATGATGGCGAAATTGGCCGGGCCCGGGCTCGCGACATTGATGACATAGGCCACATAGGCCGGCCACATGTAGGGCAGATAGCTCAGGACGTCCGGCATTCTCGTTTCCTATCCCTGTCTAGTTTTCCCGGCTGGCGATGAAGCGCGCGGTCTCCTGCAGAATGGACGCCTTTTCGCCGTAGGGCGCAAGCAGTTCTACCGCCTCGGCCGTCAAAGCGTCCAGCCGGTCCTCGGCCCAGGTTACGCCGTGTAGTGCCACGAGCGTGCCCTTGCCGCGTCCGGCGTCCTTGCCGGTCGCCTTGCCCAGGGTGGCGGCATCCGAGGTCAGGTCGAGCAGATCGTCGGCGAGCTGGAAGGCAAGGCCGATCTTCTGGCCGAAGAGCCGCAGCCTTTCGCGATGCTGCGGCTCAGAGCCGGCGATGATTGCGCCCGCCTCGCAGGCAAAGCGCAGCAGCGCACCGGTCTTCATCGCCTGCAATATGGTGATGCCGGCCTCGTCGGGCGGTGATCTTTCGGCGGCGAGATCGAGCGCCTGGCCACCCGCCATGCCGCCGGGTCCTGCCGCGCGGGCAAGCGACAGAACGAGTTCCGTCTTCAACCGGTCGGCGAGCGCGGTTTCCGGCGCGGCAATGATGTCGAAGGCATAGGTCAGCAGGCTGTCGCCGGCAAGGATCGCGGTCGCCTCGTCGAAGGCCTTGTGGACGGTCGGCTGGCCGCGGCGCAGGTCGTCGTCGTCCATCGCCGGCAGGTCGTCGTGGATCAGCGAATAACAATGCAGGCATTCGAGCGCGACGCCGACCCGAAGTGCTGCATCCGCCGGCCCGCCGAGCAGGGCGGCGCTCTCGCGGACGAGGAAGGGCCTCAGCCGCTTCCCGCCGTTCAGCGATCCATGCCGCATGGCGGCCATCAGATGCGCCGGGCGGGTCGTCTCGTCGGAAAGAGGGGTATCGGACAGGAGAGACGAAAGCAGGGCTCCCGTCTCGGCGGCGCTCTGCCGCAGGCGTGTTTCGAATGCCGTTTTCGCGTCCGTCATGGCCGCTGTTTGGCATGCCGATGGTTGGCTGGCAACGGCGATTCACCAGGACACGCGAAGTTTTCGGCACCAGACTCGCCTTGGCCACGTTGAGCGGTTATGAAACTCAAAACGAGGAACGAGTGCGATATTGGACATCACACCCGAACAGCAGGTGCAGGAGGAGGAGCCCGTGAGGCCCCGCTGGCGACGGCGCCCGGTTTCCGGAACTCTGATCCGCCGGATCGTGTTGATCGCGATCGCGCTGGTGCTGCTGCCCTATCTGCTGATCCTGGTTTATGCGCTGCCGTTCACCCGTCCCGTCTCGACGCTGATGCTGTCGGAACTGGCGCTGTTTCGTGGATACGACCGGCGCTGGGTGGGCCTCGACGACATCTCGCCCAACCTCGTCCGATCGGTGATGATGTCCGAGGACGGCCAGTTCTGCTTCCATGGCGGCGTCGACTGGAACCAGATGCGCGGCGTGGTCGAGGATGCCCTCGACGGCGAGGCGACGCGGGGCGCGAGCACCATTCCGATGCAGACCGCCAAGAACCTGTTCCTCTGGAACGGCCGTTCCTTCATCCGCAAGGGGCTGGAGCTGCCGTTGGCACTTGGCGCGGACCTCGTGTGGTCGAAGCGGCGGATGATGGAGATCTATCTGAACATCGCCGAGTGGGGACCGGGCATCTATGGCGCGGAAGCGGCGGCGCAATATCATTTCAAGGTGCCGGCTTCGAAGCTGAGCGCCCGGCAGGCCGCACTTCTGGCTGTGGCGCTTCCCAATCCTATCACGCGCGTCGCGGGCAAACCGAGCCGCGGCGTTCAGCAGCTGGCGGGGCTCGTCGAGCGCCGGGCGCGCGGGTCCGGCGATTACATCAAATGCATTTATGATTGAGGTCTATCGATTTCATTGGTCGCGTCCGGATAAGGCCATTATGAGGCTGAGTGAACCAACCGGAGATGTGGCCCATGGAAAAGCTTACCCTTTATATCGGTAACAAGAATTACTCCTCCTGGTCCCTCCGCCCCTGGATCGCGCTGACGGCGGCGGGCATTGCCTTCGAGGAAGTGCTGATACCCTTCGATTTTCCGGCCGGCAATCCGGAATTCAGGCCGATCTCGCCGACCGGCAAGGTGCCGGTGCTGCACCACGGCGATGTGCGGGTGTGGGAATCGCTTGCGATCATCGAATATGCCGCCGAGCTTTTCCCGGACAAAGGCATCTGGCCGAAAGCCGCTGCCGATCGCGCTGTCGCGCGTTCTATCTCGATGGAGATGATTTCCGGCTTCCGGGCGCTGCGCAATGCCTGCCCGATGAACATGCGCCGGCCGAAGGGCAGGATCGCACTTGCCGACGGGGTGATGGACGACGTGGCGCGCATCGAGACGATCTGGCGCGAGCTGCGGGCCAGATCCGGCGGGCCTTTCCTGTTCGGCGAATTTTCCGGAGCGGATGCGATGTTTGCGCCCGTCGTCAGCCGTTTCGACGTCTACGATCTGACGAGCGACGCGGAGACGCTCGCCTATATGACGGCAATGAAATCTCATCCGGCCTGGCTCAAGTGGCAGGAGGCGGCACTTGCCGAAACCTGGGTGGTCCCGGAGGACGAGGTTTAAGTCGCATATTTCTCAAAAAATCCAGGCAGGGACTGGTCAAAGCCCGGTAGGGCATGTATAAGCCGCCCAAATTTCCGAGATCGAGACATGTCCAATCGGCCTCAGTTCCGGCCGGGGATGATGTTTTTGACGCCCAAGTGGAGTAACGAAAATGGCTGTACCGAAGAGAAAAACGAGCCCGTCGAAGCGCGGTATGCGCCGCTCCGCAGACGCACTCAAGGCTCCGACCTATATCGAAGACAAGAACTCCGGCGAACTGCGCCGTCCGCACCATGTCGATCTGAAGACCGGCATGTATCGCGGCCGTCAGGTTCTGACGCCGAAGGAAAGCGCATAAGCGTTTTCTGACTTCTATTGCATCGAAGGCCGGCTCTGCCGGCCTTTTTTGTTGCGCGAAGACTTGTTTTGCAGCGCCCAAGACTTGCGAAAGCAGGGCAAGCACGTACAGTCCGGCCATATCGACTGGAGTCCGAGACCATGCTTGCCGCATTGCCGCTGATGATCATCCCGTTCATTCTCTATAACCTGGGCATGCTCGGCATTCTGGGCAGCGGCGGGGTCACGTCGCTCGGCAACGTCATCAGCTCGCTTCAGATGCTGTCGGGTGCCGTCTGGACCATGACGCTCGGCGACGTGATCATCGTCATCTCGCTGGTCTTCCTGTTCGTGGAAATCCTGAAAGCCAGCCGCAACGGCCGCGGTTCGCTGATCAACCACATGCTGTCCATGCTGGTCTTCATCGCCTATCTGGTCGAATTCCTGCTGGTGCGGGATGCCGCGACGCAGATCTTCTTCATCCTGATGACGATCACTTTCGTCGACGTAATCGGCGGCTTTGCGGTGGCAATCCGCGCAGCCGGCCGTGACGTGTCGATCGGGCTCTAAAGCGTGTCGCTGTTTTTGCGATTCATGGTTCTCAAATCAGTCCATCCGTGATTCCCTTTGATGTGAAGGGAGATCGCCATGGGCAAGTCACATCCGATTGCGTTGCGTGAGCGTGTCGTAGCGTTAGTGGAAGAAGGCCATGGGCATCGGGAGGCCGCCCGGCATTTTCGGGTGTCGCCGCGTTTCGTGAACGATCTGGTGATCCTGAAGCGCGAGACAGGTTCGCTTTCGCCGCGCCGGCAGGGGCACCTTGGCGGCGGTAAGCTTTCGGCACAGCACGCGTGGGTTGGAGAGCGGCTGGCACAGAATGGCGAACTGACGCTGGACGAGCTTTGCGTGGAACTTTGCGGACGTGGCGTCATCGTCCATCGCTCCAGTGTCGGACGGCTTCTGCATCGGCTTGGGTTGAGCCATAAAAAAAAAGCCTGCAGGCCGCCGAGCAGTTGCGCCCGGAGATCGCGCGGGCGCGTGAACTGTGGACCGCACGGCGCAAGCCTTTCTTCAACAAAGGATTGGCCCGGCTGGTTTTTATCGACGAGACATCGACGAACACAAAGCTGACGAAGCGGTCGGGATGGTCTGCGCGAGGGCAGCGCTATCGAACGCATTCACCCTTCGGTTCGTGGAAATCCCAAACCTTCATCGCCGGGCTGCGATCCCATGGCATGGTTGCCCCCTGGATCGTTGACAGGCCGATGAACGCCCGCATCTTCGAGGCGTGGATAGAGACCCAACTCGCGCCGAACCTGTCGCCTGGAGACGTCGTCATTCTCGACAATGTCGCCTTTCATAAGAGCGAACGGGCCGAAGAACTGGTCAGGGCAAAGGGAGCCTGGCTGCTGTTTCTGCCGCCCTATAGTCCCGACCTCAATCCCATAGAGATGGCCTTCTCAAAACTCAAGACGCTGCTGCGAAAGCGGGCTGCCCGCAGCTTCGATGCCATCACGCAAGCCCTCGGCGAAATCTGCAATCTCTTCTCCGTCACAGAATGCAGAAACTACTTCAAAGCCGCAGGATACGAGGCAGATTAAACGCGACACGCTTTAGGCGCCCTTCAGGTCTTAGAGATTATCGAGGCGGCTCTGCAGGTTGCGGAGCTGTTCCTTCAACTCGTCGATATCCTTGGCGTCGGTCTTCTTGGCGGCAGGCGCCTGGGGCTGTCCCGTAAACGGCGAGAACATCTGCATGGCCTGGCGGAACATGTCCGTGTTGCGGCGTACATGCTCTTCCATCATCTGGATCGGCATCTGCAGGTTCTTGCTGAGCGGCGTATCGCCGAAGGCGCGCGTCATCTGTTCGCGCATCTGAACCTGCTGGTCGGTGAAGGCCTTCATCGAGTGTTCGAGGAAGGTCGGAACCACCATCTGCATCTGGTCGCCGTAGTAGGAAATCAGCTGCCGCAGGAAGGAAATCGGCAGCAGCGTGTTGCCGGTCTTCGATTCCTGCTCGAAGATGATCTGGGTCAGGACCGAATGGGTGATGTCGTCACCGCTCTTGGCGTCCTGAACGGTGAAGTCCTCGCCCTTCTTCACCATCTTCGCCAGGTCTTCCAGCGTCACATAGGTGCTGGTGCCCGTGTTGTAGAGGCGCCTGTTGGCATATTTCTTGATTATGATTTCGCCTTCGGTCTTTGCCATGATTGCCTCCTGCTCCCGTCAATATGGTTTGGTCATTATCGATTGGCATTCTTCTCCCGACAGGAATGTAAGCCTAAATGACGAGGACTTACAATCGATTTGTGCGGCGCGGCGACTGCTTTGTTGCGCAGCAAACCCGTGAAATCTAACGGGCATTTTGGAGAGATCCGGCGGCTGCGCCCCGGCATCCGACTGGCGTTTGACTCTCGGCCCAAGCTTTGCCAGTCTCGTGTATAAATATCTAATAAGAGGAAACGTCCATGACCACTCCATCCATCGTGATCGCAGCCGCTGGCCGTACTGCGGTCGGCTCCTTCAATGGCGCCTTCGCCAATGTTCCGGCGCATGAACTGGGCGCCGCGGCGATCAAGGGCGCATTGTCACGTGCCGGCGTCGAGGCGGCTGAGGTGGACGAGGTCATCCTCGGTCAGGTCCTGCCGGCGGGCGAGGGCCAGAACCCGGCCCGACAGGCGGCCATGAAGGCCGGTGTGCCGAAGGAAGCCACCGCCTGGGGCGTCAACCAGCTCTGCGGCTCGGGCCTGCGCGCCGTTGCACTCGGCATGCAGCAGATCGCGCTCGGCGACGCCAAGATCATCGTTGCCGGCGGCCAGGAATCGATGTCCATGGCGCCGCATTGCGCGCACCTTCGCGGCGGCGTGAAGATGGGCGATTTCAAGATGATCGACACGATGGTCAAGGACGGCCTGACCGACGCGTTCTACGGCTATCACATGGGCATCACCGCGGAGAATATCGCCCGCCAGTGGCAGCTCTCCCGCGAGGAGCAGGACCAGTTCGCCGTGTCTTCCCAGAACAAGGCGGAAGCCGCGCAGAACGCCGGCCGCTTCAAGGACGAGATCATCCCCTATATCATCCAGACGCGGAAGGGGGACGTGACCGTCGAGAACGACGAATACATCCGCGCCGGCGCGACGCTCGATTCGATGACCAAGCTGCGCCCCGCCTTCGACAAGGAAGGCACCGTGACCGCCGGCAATGCGTCCGGCCTCAATGACGGCGCGGCCGCTGCCGTGCTGATGACGGAAGCGGAAGCCGCCCGCCGCGGCATCACGCCGATGGTTCGCATCGTTTCCTGGGCGACTGCCGGCGTCGATCCGCAGATCATGGGCACCGGCCCGATCCCGGCTTCCCGCAAGGCGCTGGAAAAGGCGGGCTGGAAGGTCGGCGATCTCGATCTCATCGAGGCCAACGAAGCCTTTGCCGCGCAATCCTGTGCCGTCGTCAAGGATCTCGGTTTCGATTCGTCGATCGTCAACGTCAATGGTGGCGCGATCGCCATCGGCCATCCGATCGGCGCGTCGGGCGCCCGCATCCTCAACACGCTCCTCTTCGAGATGAAGCGCCGCGGCGCCAAGAAGGGTCTTGCCACGCTGTGCATCGGCGGCGGCATGGGCGTCGCCATGTGCCTGGAGGCCATGTAATACCATTGGATGACTGTGGATGATCCCGCCCAGGTTGCAAAACTTCGCGGCGGGACTATCTCCTCGCTGAAAGCATGTCAAAATAGGTAAGTATCCAGTCACACAGAAGGACCGGATCAAATCGAAGAGGGGAAGATCGCATGAGCAGGGTTGCATTGGTTTCGGGAGGAACGCGTGGGATCGGGGCAGCCATCTCCGTCGCGTTGAAGGCGGCAGGTTATCGTGTCGCGGCAAATTTTGCGGGCAATGAGGAAAAGGCGAAAGCCTTCCACGACGAGACCGGGATTCCGGTCTTCAAGTGGGATGTCTCCAGCTATCAGGCCTGCGTCGACGGAATAGCAAAAGTGGAGGCAGAGCTCGGCCCGATCGAGGTGCTCGTCAACAATGCGGGCATCACCCGTGACGGCATGTTCCACAAGATGACGCCTGAACAGTGGAACGAGGTGGTCGGCACCAACCTGACCGGCCTCTTCAACATGACACATCCGATCTGGAACGGCATGCGCGAGCGCGAATTCGGCCGGGTCGTCAACATCTCGTCGATCAACGGCCAGAAGGGCCAGATGGGCCAGGTGAATTATTCGGCAGCCAAGGCCGGCGATCTCGGCTTTACCAAGGCGCTGGCCCAGGAAGGCGCTGCAAAGAACATCACCGTCAACGCCATCTGCCCCGGCTACATCGCCACCGAAATGGTGCGGGCGGTGCCGGAGAAGGTGCTGAACGAGCGGATTCTTCCGCTGATCCCGGTCGGGCGCCTCGGCGAACCGGAAGAGATTGCCCGTTGCGTCGTATTCCTCGCCTCCGACGATGCCGGCTTCATCACCGGTTCGACGCTGACGGCGAATGGCGGCCAGTTCTTCGCGAGCTGATCTCCGCCATTAACCTTTGAGCGGGTTTCGGCGCATGGTGGTGCGCCGAAACGGTCGGTCTCTATGGTTAACAAATTGTTTTAACACGACATATTGCGGTGAACAAACCGCGAAACGGGTGATGTCGCCGATTCGTCGGCGATTCGTTCCGGCTTTGGCCAAGTGTTAATGCCGGCGGTCTCTCAGGGCAAAACAAAACCGGCGCCGATTGCTCGGGCGCCGGTCCTGAGGGACTGGATTGTTGCTCGCGATTAGCGGCAACGGGCCTCGTAACGACGGCCGTAACGGTCGCGATAGATGCAGTAGCCGCGGCGTTCCGAGGACTGGCCGATCGCAGCGCCGACCAGGCCGCCTGCAACTGCGCCAACTGCCGCGCCACCCCAGCTGTTCGTCACGGCGCCGCCGATAACGGCACCCGTGCCGGCGCCGATTGCGGTGCCGCGTTCAGTTGCAGTACAGGAGGCGAGCGTGCCGATCATGCAGCCCGCAATCAGAATCTTCTTCATCATGTTAGTTTCCCTTCCCTTTGGTACACACGGCTACGCCGCTTTTAAATCCTGCCCATCAGCAGCAGGATAATGATAATAAGCACGACAAGGCCCAATCCGCCCGACGGACCATAGCCCCAGCCTCGGCTATAGCCCCAATTCGGCAAGGCGCCAATGAGTAGCAGAATGAGGATGACGAGCAACACGGTTCCGAGCATGATTTTTCTACTCCGCTAGACAATCCGGTATGGATTTGGCGAGGAAACGTAGCGCCGCGATTTTTGTTCCATCGGCTTGCAAGCGTGTGCTCTCACGTGTGGTTAAAGTGCGTTAGCCAATGTTAATGGCAGCTGAACGATTTGCTTCCGAGGTCTTTACCGCGACGATTTTCTTGCGGTTCTCTCCTGATGGCACCTACCATATCTTGTGAGAACAAATAGCGAAGACATGGATGTCTGTGATTCGTCGGCGATTCGTTCCGCCTTTGGCCTGAATCTTAATTCCGTGCTCAAACGAGGGTGGAGCAGCCTAAATGGATTGATGAAACATTAACCATATCAATGGATTGACTCTTCCGATTCTTCGTGAAAGCGCAGCTTTGGGATGAGTCCTGCGGTTGTATGCACCCAATCTTGATGTAGATTCAGGATGTCGTGGGGAAGTCTGGAGTCGCATCAACATATAGCGGTGAACAAAAGCTGAATCGTCTTGAGTCTGCGATTCGTCTCCGATTCGTTCGCGTCTGTTCCTTTACGTTTAAAATTCGAATCGCCGAGCGTTGATGGGCTGCCTTCAGCGATCACTCTTCGGCCGCAAAACTATTCTTCAGGCTTGCGTTTGCCGGCCTAGATCGCCATGTGTTGCGTGGCTTTTGGTTTTTGGGCGCAGGCGCGAGACCCAAGCCGTATGTGATGCGCGGAACCAGGCTTTGAATTTCCAGCCCATGATGCTCAGCGGGCGCGGCGTCACCGCCGTCCTCGGACCCACCAATACCGGCAAGACCCATTATGCCATCGAGCGCATGGTGGCGCATGGCACCGGCGTGATCGGCCTGCCGCTCCGGCTGCTGGCGCGCGAGGTCTATACGCGCCTTGTTGAGAAGGTCGGTGCTTCGCAGGTGGCGCTCGTCACCGGCGAGGAAAAGATCACCCCGCCGAACGCCCGCTTTTCCGTCTGCACCGTCGAGGCCATGCCACGCGAGACGAAAGCCTCGTTCGTCGCGATCGACGAGGTGCAGCTCGCGGGGGATCTCGAGCGCGGCCATATCTTTACCGACCGCATCCTGCATTTGCGCGGGCGCGACGAAACGCTGCTCCTGGGTGCGGCAACCATGCGGCCGATCCTCGAGCGGCTTCTGCCGGGAATAACCATCGTCGAGCGGCCGCGCCTCTCGCAGCTCTTTTATGCGGGCCAGAAAAAGATCACCCGCCTGCCGCAGCGTTCTGCGATCGTGGCGTTTTCAGCCGACGAGGTCTATGCGATCGCCGAGCTTATTCGCCGCCAGCGCGGCGGCGCGGCGGTGGTGCTGGGCGCACTCAGCCCACGTACCCGCAATGCGCAGGTCGGCCTCTACCAGTCCGGCGACGTCGAATATCTCGTTGCGACCGATGCGATCGGCATGGGACTCAATCTCGATGTCGATCACGTGGCATTCGCCCAGGACCGGAAATTCGACGGTTATCAATTCCGCAGCCTCAATCCGGCAGAACTGGCGCAGATCGCCGGCCGCGCCGGGCGGCATGTGAGGGACGGGACGTTCGGCGTTACCGGGCAGGTCGCGCCTTTCGAGGACGAATTGGTCGAGCGAATCGAAAGCCACCACTTCGATCATGTCAAAGTGCTGCAATGGCGGTCGAAGAACCTCGATTTTTCGTCGCTCAAGGCTCTGCGGGAAAGCCTGGACGCGTCGCCGACGCTGCAAGGATTGACAAGGGCGCTTCCCGCGACCGACAGCCAAGCCTTTGATTATCTTTCGCGTTATCCCGAAATCAAGGACGTTGCGACGACGCCACAGCGGGTCGAGAAGCTCTGGGAGGCCTGTGCCCTGCCGGACTATCGGCGAATTGCGCCGGCACAGCACGCCGACCTTATTTCGACTCTTTTTTCCGATCTTGTACGCTTCGGGACGGTGAATGAAGAATTCATGGCGGAACAGGTCCGCCGCGCCGACCGCACCGATGGTGAAATCGACACATTATCGGCCCGCATAGCGCAGATCCGGACATGGACCTACGTCTCTAATCGCCCTGGTTGGCTTGCCGATCCGACACACTGGCAAGAAAAGACACGGGAAATAGAGGATAGGTTATCGGACGCGCTACATGAAAGGTTGACGAAACGCTTTGTTGATCGCAGGACATCTGTGCTCATGAAGCGCCTGAGAGAGAATGCGATGCTGGAAGCTGAAATCAGTGTGAATGGCGATGTCTTTGTAGAGGGACATCACGTCGGGCAATTGGCCGGTTTCCGGTTCACGCCCGTTTCGGGAACCGAGGGACCCGACGCCAAGGCGGTGCAGGGTGCCGCTCAGAAAGCGCTGGCGCTCGAATTCGAGGCGCGGGCCGCGAGGCTTTATGCCTCCGGCAATAGCGATCTGGCGGTCGGCTCCGACGGGTCCGTTCGCTGGCTCGGCGAGCCCATCGCCCGTCTTGCGCCGACCGAGCATGTCATGCGGCCGCGCGTCATCCTGCTCTCCGACGAGCAGCTGACCGGCAATGCGCGCGAACATGTGCTCGCCCGCCTCGAGCGCTTCGTCAACCATCACATCGCCACGGTTCTGAAGCCGCTCGACGATCTGTCGCGCGCCGAAGACCTGCAGGGCCTCGCCAAGGGCCTCGCCTTCCAGCTCGTCGAAAGTCTCGGCGTGCTGTTCAGGCGCGACGTCGCGGACGACGTGAAGTCGCTCGATCAGGATGCGCGCGCCTCGATGCGTCGCTACGGCATCCGTTTCGGCGCCTATCACGTCTTCATGCCGATGCTTCTGAAGCCGGCGCCGGCTGAACTCATCACGCTCCTCTGGGCGCTGAAGAACGACGGCCTCGACAAGCCCGGTTACGGCGATCTCATCCCGGCGCTTGCCGCAGGACGCACTTCGGTGGTCGCCGATCCGACGTTCGAACGGATGTTCTACAAGCTTGCGGGTTTCCGCTTCCTCGGCAAGCGTGCCGTGCGGATCGACATCCTGGAGCGACTTGCCGATCTCATCCGTCCGCTTCTGCAGTGGAAGCCGGGCTCGACGCCGCGTCCGGAAGGGGCATATGACGGCCGCCGCTTCACGGCCACGACCGCGATGCTCTCCATTCTCGGCGCGACGCCGGACGATATGGAAGAAATCCTCAAGGGCCTCGGATATCGTGCCGACGCCGTGAAGGCGGAAGAGGCGCAGGCATTCCTGGCAGGCCACGATGCAAGTCCCGTGAACGCTGCGGCTGCTCCAGCCTCGGCAGGAGATGCACCGGAAGTCTCCGAGACAGATGACGCCGATGCGAGTGACGCTCCGGTCGAGACTGCAACGGAAACCGCTCCGGCCGAGACTGCGACGGAAGCAGCTCCCGCCGAGGCCGTGGCTGATGCTGCACCGGCTGAGACGGCGACTGCAGACCCGGTTGCTTCGGAAGAAGCTCCCGCCGAGCAGGCTGCGGCTGGAGACGTCACCGACGAGGCAAAGGCTGCCGAGGCTGGAGAGCCGAAGCCGGTCCTGCTGTGGCGTCCGGGCGGCGGTCGTGAAAACAACCAGCGCGGCGGACGGCCTCAGCATGGCGATCGTCGTGGCCATGGCGGCCAGCGCAACAATGCCGGTGGCGAAGCCGGCCAGCCGGCCCAGGGCCGTCGTGATGAGCGTCGCGACGGTGGCGAGCGGCGTGATGCGCGCCCTGCCGGCGAACGTGGTGGCGAACGCAAGGACGGCGGCAAGCCGAACCGCGACAACAACCGCCGGCCAGATAACAACAATACCAACAACCGCGGGGGCGATCGCCCGAACCGCGGGGAGCGCCACGAAGGTGGTCCGCGTCCGGACCGCAACGACCGCGGCAAAGGGCCGCAGCCTGCTCGCTTCGAGGCCAAGCCGCCCCGCAAGGAAAAGCCGATCGATCCGGACTCGCCCTTTGCAAAGCTTGCAGCTCTCAAGGAGCAGATGAAGAAGTAAGGCCCATGGCGGAAAAACAGCCACAATCCGGTTCGCGTCAGCGCATCGACAAGTGGCTGTTTTTTGCCCGCATGGCGAAGTCGCGGTCGATCGCCCAGGATATGATCCGCTCCAACCACGTGCGGGTGAACGGCGATCTGGTGTCCCAGCCGAGCTCCCAGGTGAAGCCGGGCGACCGTATCAACCTCACGCTGGAGCGTCGCGATCTCGTGCTGATGGTCAAGGCCGGCGGCGAAAGGCGAGGACCTTTCGAAGAGGCCCGGATGCTCTATGAAGATCTCAGCCCTTCTCCGGAAGAAACCAAGAGGCTGACGTCGTTCGAACAGGCGCAACGCGCGCAGGGAAGCGGCCGACCGACCAAGAAGGAGCGCCGCGAGACCGATCGGCTGCTTCCGGGTATCGACGCGGACCTAGATTAGAAAAAACGACCCGCTGCGCCCAGGTTTTCAGCACGGATATCCTTGCTAAGCAAAGCCAAAGGCTTTACCTGACTGTCGAAAAGCCGGATCGCCTACCTCCTGTCATTTTTGCAGTTGGGTTTTCGCCTCTCCCGGCTTTCCGGCGTGCCGGCGCTTCCCATCCGTCGACGTGCCGCTGATCCGCGAGAGTCCTGGAGTGCCGCATGACGTATGTCGTGACCGACAATTGTATCCGCTGCAAATATACCGACTGCGTCGAGGTCTGCCCGGTCGACTGTTTTTATGAAGGCGAAAACTTCCTCGTCATCCATCCCGACGAGTGCATCGATTGTGGCGTCTGCGAACCGGAATGTCCCGCCGAGGCGATCAAGCCGGACACGGAGCCAGGCCTCGACAAGTGGCTCAAGATAAACACCGAATTCGCTCAGATCTGGCCCAACATCACGGTCAAGCGCGAGGCGCTGCCCGAAGCCAAGGAGATGGACGGCGTCACCAACAAGTACGAGCAGTATTTCTCCGCCGAACCCGGTAAGGGCGATTGAGATTTGCCGCGACGGAATGGCTCGGAAGCTGTTTCGAATCACTTTGCCTTTTTGTTGGGCAGAGCGCGGGTGCGGCGCTCTGTGCACCTGCAAAAGCAAATTATTGATTTCCGCACTTTTTTGTGGTAGACAATAAGAACTGTTCCACAAGGCGGCACGTGTGTGCCCAAAAAACATCACGAAAGCAACAGACCACCCAAAGCGCGGTTTCCGTGACATTGCAACGCTCGAATGTTGTCGGTCGCAGTTCCCCGATGGGTGTTTTTTCGCTCGCGTTGGTCGGACCAGTATGGAGTGACCCGACGGTTTCCCCCGTCTCATCCGGGCCTGACAGACCCGGTTCCCCCGACCCGGCAATGGGTGAGTAACAGGGAGTTTGTGAAACGAATGACGACTCAGCAGAAAAAGACTTCTCCCGCACGCCAGGGCTTCAAGACTGGTGAATCGATCGTATATCCCGCTCATGGTGTAGGCACTATCTCTGCGATTGAAGAGCAGGAAGTTGCCGGCATGAAGCTTGAGCTTTTCGTAATCGATTTCGAAAAGGACAAGATGCGCCTCAAGGTGCCAGTCGCAAAGGCCGTCAGCATCGGCATGCGCAAGCTGTCCGAAACGGATTTTGTCGAGCGCGCGCTCAAGGTTGTTCAAGGCAAGGCCCGCGTGAAGCGCACCATGTGGTCGCGCCGCGCCCAGGAATATGATGCAAAGATCAATTCCGGCGATCTGATCTCGATCGCGGAAGTGGTTCGCGACCTCTATCGCGCCGACAACCAGCCGGAACAATCCTATTCCGAGCGTCAGCTTTACGAAGCCGCTCTCGACCGCATGGCTCGTGAAATCGCTGCCGTGAACAAGATGTCCGAAACCGAAGCCGTCCGCCTTGTCGAGGTCAATCTCGCCAAGGGTCCCAAGCGCGGCAAGAACGTCGAGGAAGATGAGGCGCAGGAAGAAGCGGCCTGATCATCCATCCATAGTTCTCTCAAAAACCCGGCCTTCGAGCCGGGTTTTTTATTGGAACTTTTTGCCCGCCTCCGCGTTAACCCGCCGGAACGGCGAACTGATGTGCGTCGGTTTGCGTTCGGGACAGCTAAGTGCGGGGCGGAAGATCGGTCTCTTGAGCCGGTTGTGAATCCCCCGCGGAACTCAAGACGAGGGGAGCAAAAGCGGCAGGATATTCACTCCATCATCGTTCGGGCTTGTCGCGTGCACGGTGTCCTTGGTTTGTGCCTCGCTGTTTTTGTCGGATCAGACCGTTCACGGAGAACACGATGACAGCCATGTCCGCAGACCGCACGATGATCAAGATAGCAATGTCCGCTCCATATCTCGCCCGCGAGGAGGAGCGCGATCTGGCGGTTCGCTGGAAGGACGATCAGGACCAGGATGCCCGCAACCAGATTGCCCTTGCGCATATGCGTCTCGTGATCGCCATGGCCTCGAAGTTCCGTGGCTTCGGATTGCCGATGAGCGACCTCGTACAAGAGGGCTATGTAGGGCTGCTCGAAGCGGCGGCAAGGTTTGAGCCGGCCCGCGACGTGCGTTTTTCCACTTATGCCAGCTGGTGGATTCGTGCCTCGATGCAGGATTACATTCTTCGAAACTGGTCGATCGTGCGGGGCGGCACCAGTTCGGCGCAGAAGGCGCTGTTCTTCAACCTTCGCCGGCTGCGCGCCAAGCTCGCCCGCGGCGATTCCAACCTCACCGCCCGGGCAATTCACGAGGAGATCGCAGTGGCGCTCGGCGTCAGCGTCTCCGATGTCCAGACCATGGATGCCCGGCTTTCCGGCAACGATTCCTCGCTGCAGGCGCCGTCGATCGCCGGCGATGCGGATAGCGGCGAACGGCTCGACATGCTGGCGAGTGCCGAACCGCTGCCGGATGAGCAGGTTTCCGGGATGATCGACGGCGAGCGGCGGCTGAAATGGCTGCAGGGCGCGCTCACCAAGCTCAACGACCGGGAAAAGAAGATTATTCGCGCCCGCCGCCTGACGGACGATGGCGCGACGCTCGAAGCGCTCGGCGCCGAACTCGGCATTTCAAAGGAACGTGTGCGGCAGATCGAAAGCCGGGCGATCGAAAAGCTCAAGTCGGCGCTGGTGTCGGCCAATCCGCAGATGGCTGCGGCCGCCTGCTGAGGCGGCCCCGATCTCATTCGGAAATGATCTTGAACTTCTGGCCCGGGGAGATCGTCGCCCCGGCCGGCAGGGCGTTGATCAGTTTGAAGAGATCAAGCTTGCGATCCGTTCCCATCACGCGCGCCGATAGCGATGCGATGGTGTCGTCCTTTGTCGCTGTGACGATACGTACCCGTAGCGGCTTCAGCGTCGCGATTTCCTGAGGGGTCATCCGGCGGAAAGTCGAACGCAGGATTTCGGCAGTCGTATCGAGCGCCGGACTGCCCTTCGGCACTGCCGTCAGGAAACGGAAAATCTGATTGTCGACGCGGATGACGGTCACATCGAAATCCCAGCGTTCGGCGGAAGCCCGTGCGGTTGCCGCAGGCATGCCGTTCACCTGGATCTCCCGCACCGTCTCCGGCTGCAGGCCCGCGACCCAGCCGCTCGTCAGATAGTTCGGCAGATTGTCGTTATCGCCCGCGGCAACACCGTCGAAGCGGATCGCCGTTTCGCCGGGGCCGGTCGCCAGCACCGCTTCCACCTTGTTGTCGATCCGGAAGTCCGGCGGCACGTCGAAACGGATGCCGAGGCCGCCATGCAGAAAAGTCTGGCCGCGGACGTAGCCCTCCTGCGGGCTGTCGCCGTAGAGCAGGCCATCGATGCCGGCGATGTAATAATCACGGCCCTTGTCGCCGACGGTGCCTTCCTGGCCGAAATTGCGGGCATGGCGGCGGGCAAGATCGACGCGCTGGGCGGAGTTCGGATGGCTCGACAGGAAGTCGAGGCTCTGGTCGCTGTCCGGATCGACCGCCGAATAGCGGGCATAGGCGGCCATCGAATCCAGGAAGCGCGCCGCCGCGTAGGGGTCGTAGCCCGCTTCGCCGAGCATCCGTACGCCGATCACGTCGGCCTGCAGTTCCTGCTGGCGCGAGAAGGCGGCGAGCCTGAGCTTGCCGCGGGCCAGCGCCTGCTTGCCGGCAAGATCGCTGGAGAGGACTTCGGCGACGACGCGGCTCGCGATCACTTCCGCCTCTTCGCGGCGCTGGCGTTCGATGCCGTGGTTGGCGGTGACGTGGCCCATCTCGTGGGAGAGCACGGCTGCGACTTCCGATGCGTCATTGGCAAGCGCCAGAAGGCCGCGCGTCACGTAAAGATAACCGCCCGGCAGCGCGAAGGCGTTGATCGCCGGCGAGTTCAGGATGGTGATGCGGAAGGACTGGTTGGGATTTTCGGAGACGGCCGTCAGCGCGCCGGCGATGCGGGCGACCAGCCGCTCGGTCTTCGCGTCGCGATATTCGCCGCCGTAGCTTGCAACGATGCGCGGATGCTCGCGCGCGCCCATCTGCGCCCGCGGATCGTTCTTCTGCACCTCGTCGACGATCTGCGGCGAGTCGGAGGGAGAGACATTCGGGGTATAGGCCTGGTCGAAGAGCGACTGGCAGCCGGAAAGGACCGCACCGCTGAACAGCAGAGCGCCCAAGGCCCGCCGACCGGGCAGGGCACGAACAATCGTCCAGACAGCCTGGATCGCGGTGTCGCGCCTCATCGTCCTCGTCTTCCGCACCATCATTCCCAAGGTCCGCCATCCAGCTTGGCAGAGGTCCTCTCGATCCAAGCCGGCTCCTTCTCTATGTCGCTTAGCGATTTTCGCGTCGAATGCACAGATGCTCTTATTGAAATATGTCTTGCTGGTGCGTTTGCAATGAAAATCCCCGCTGCCTTTCCGCGATGCCATCGCGGCACGTCCAAATTGTGGCGAGTTCCATAACGGTCCGGCCGCCCTCGTCGCCAAACGTGATCACGCAGATAGTAACTTGCAAATTGCAAGTTACTTGTGCCACAAGGCAATGTCTTGCCGGAGAAGAAACCCATGAAACGGACAGGTCCCATCGACACCGGATGCCCGGTGTTGCGCAGTCTCAAACATGTCGGCGAGGGTTGGAGCTTCCTGATCCTGCGCGATGCGCTGGGAGGTGCGACACGTTTCGACGAATTCCAGCGCAACCTCGATATCGCCCCGAACATCCTGACCAGCCGGTTGAACTCGCTTGTCGAATCCGGGCTGATGGAACGACGGCGCTACTCCGAACGGCCGCCGCGCGACGAATACCACCTCACGCAGCGCGGCTGCGACTTCAAGCCTGTGGTGCAGGCGCTGCTTGCCTTCGGCAACCAGCATTTCGCGCCGGAGGGCGAAAGCGTCGTGATCGTCAACAAGGAGACCGGCGAGCAGGCCGAACCGGTGATGATCGACCGCCGTAGCGGCAAACTGCTGAGCGATCCGGTTTTCACCAGCGCGGCCGGTCCGGCGGCGAGCGAACGCATCCGCCGCCGCTATCCATCCATGAACGAGCTGGTGCAGCAGAGAGAGGCAGATCGATGAGTGCCGTGACCACCGAAGCCGTCGAGGCGGCGCCTACCTGCGATGACGCCAGCGCGGCGACGATCAATCCGCGGACCCGGCAGCTGCTGCAGGATCCGATCCTGCCGATGCTGATCCGGCTCGCATGGCCAAATATCCTGATCATGCTCGCCCAGGCGTCGACAGGCCTCATCGAAACCTGGTGGATCTCGCATATGGGCACCGCGGCGCTGGCGGGCATGGCCCTGGTCTTTCCGGCCGTGATGCTGATGCAGATGATGTCTGCCGGCGGTTTCGGCGGAGCTATTTCCTCGGCAATCGCCCGCGCGCTCGGCGGCGGCCGGCGTGACGATGCCGACCTGCTTGCCTGGCATGCCGTCGTCGTCAATGTCGTGATCGGGCTGTTGTTTTCGGCGGTCATGCTCGCCTATGGCCGGCCGATCTATCGGGCGCTCGGCGGCGAGGGCGCGGAACTCGAGGCTGCGCTCGTCTATTCCAACGTGGTGTTCGGCGGCATGGTCTTCGTCTGGCTGATGAACGGCCTGGCGAGCGTCGTGCGCGGCACGGGCAACATGCTGTTCCCGGCGCTGGTTACCTGCGTCGGTGCTGCACTCCTCGTGCCCGTATCGCCGCTTCTGATCTTCGGCTTCGGCCCGTTCCAGGGGCTCGGCATTGCCGGTGGCGGCCTGGCCCTGGCGCTCTACAGTTTCGGCGGCACGGCGGTTCTCGCCTGGTATATCCTCTCCGGCCGCAATCTCGTGCGCTTCGGCGTCGGACCGCTTCGTTGGGCGATGTTTCGGGATATCGTCCGCCTCGGCGCTGCCGCGGCGATCAATTCCGTTCTCACCAATGTGACCATCGGCATTGCCACGGCTCTGGTGGCCACCAAAGCGGGTGTCTCTGCCGTCGCCGGTTTCGGTACCGGCGCGAGGCTCGAATATCTGCTGATCCCGGTGATCTTCGGCATCGGCGCGCCGATGGTGGCGCTTGTTGGCACCAACATGGGCGCGGGCCAGAAAGATCGCGCAATGCGCATCGCCTTCACCGGCGCCGCGATTGCCTTCGTCATCACCGAGACAATCGGCCTGATCGCGGCAATCTTCCCGGTCGCCTGGATCTCACTGTTCAGCGAGGAGCATGGCGCCATCGATGCGGGCGTCGCCTATCTGCAGATCGTCGGGCCGGTTTATGGTTTCTTCGGCGGGGGGCTGGCGCTCTATTTTGCCTGTCAAGGGGCGGGCCAGCTGCTCTGGCCGCTTGCCTGTGGTTTCCTGAGACTTGCCATTGCCGGTCTCGGGGGCTGGCTGGCGCTGGAATTCACCGGTTCGCTGAACGGATTGTTCTTCGCGCTGGCGGCCGGCCTGGTCGCCTACGGCGGGATACTGTTCCTCGCCATCCGCTCGGGCGCCTGGTTCCGCGGAAAGGTGGCCTGATCAGCCGGATAGAAATTCGGCGAGCGCCGGAATATCGCGCCGGGCGAGGAATTCCTCGGCCGGCGCCTGCAGCAGGATCTGGCCGTGGTCGATGAAGATCGCATGGTCGGCCAATCGGCCGACCTCATCCGGATCGTGGGTCACGATCAACACCGCATTGCCCGTCTCGCGATGCAGGTCGATGAGCAAATTGGCCATCGAAAGCCGGAGGCCGGGATCGAGCGCCGCAAATGGCTCATCCATCAGCAGAACCGGTTTTTTGCGCACCAGAGCCCGCGCGAACGCGGCACGCTGCCTTTCGCCGCCGGAAAGCGTCCCCGGCATCCGTTTCTCAAAGCCGCCCAACCCGACGCGTTCCAGCGCCTGCGATATCGCGGCCCGGTCACCGCTGGAAAGTTTCAGCGAAGGGCTGATGCCGAGCCCGATATTGGTGGCCATATCCAGATGGGCGAAGAGGTTGTTGTCCTGAAAGACCAGCGATACGGGACGCTCGGAGGGATGTTTTTCCGTCACGTCCCCGCCCGCGATCAGGATACGGCCGCGGTCCGGCGTCTCGAAGCCGGCAACGAGGTTGAGGAAAGTGGACTTGCCGGAGCCGGATGGGCCGGTGACCGCCGTCACGGCGCCGGCCGGGAGTAAGCAATCGAAGCGGAATTCCTTCGTGCCAAGCCTTAGCTCGACCTTTTCCAGCACGATCCCGTCAGCCATGCTTTGCTTCCCTCTGGCCGGTGGTGCCGATCATCGTCAGCCCCAGGCAGATGATGCCGAGGATGAGCGCCAGCCCGTCGGCATCGTTGGCGCGATAGCTAGATAGCCGGCTATAGACAAGCCAGGGCAGGGTGGTGAGGTCGCTGGAGCCGAACAGCGCGACCGCTCCCAGATCCCCGAGCGACAGCGCCATGGCGAAGGACAGCGCCGTCAGCAGCGGCTTTGCCAGAACCGGCAGATCGATCCTCCATGCCCGCGAAAAGCCTGAAAGGCCGAGGCTTGCCGACAGCCTGGCGGTCCGCTTGCGATGCGTTTCCACCGCCGGCGCCAGGACGCGCATCGCGAAGGGAAGCGCCATCAGCATGTTGATGATCGCGACCAGCGCCGGAGCGAAGCGTGCCACATCGCCGAACGGGCGCAGCATCAGGAACCAACCCGTCCCGAGCACGACCGGCGGCACGAGCAGCACCAGCGAGGACGTTCCACCCAAGGACACGGAAAATGCCCTGGCCGTTCCGCCGGGTCTCTTCATGTCTGCAATCGCCCCGCGCCCGGCAATGATAGCCAGGGAAGTCAGAACGGCCAGCAGGCCGGCGGAAAGCGCGATCGTGAAACTGGTCCAGGCGGCGCGCAGGAAGGCGGGGCTGTTGACGAGGCTCCAGAGATTGGCCTGGACGCCCGCGCCGACGATCGAGGCGAGCGGCAGGATCAGGAATGTCGTGGCAAGCAGGATAGCCAGCACATCCCAAAGCCGTGCGGGCAGCGTTCGGCCATCGAACCGGCGTGTCGCCCGGCCAGCCGTGATGCCAGCGTCGTCAGGCGCCGGCAAAAGCGAAATCGCGATCAGGATCAGCGCCGTGATGCCGATCTGCAGCAGCGACAGCGCTATGGCACGCGGCGGATCGAAATCGAAACGCAGCGACTGGTAAATCGCAACTTCGAGCGTGGTCGCGGCCGGCCCGCCGCCGAGCACCAGGACGAGCGTGAAACTCGTGGCACAAAGCATGAAGATCAGGCCGGCAATGCCGGGGATGACGTGGCGCGCCGCGGGCCATTCGATGAAACGGAAGACGGAAAACGGTTTCATTCCGAGGCTGGAGGAGAGGAGCCAATATTCCGCAGGCAACCGTTCCAGCGCCGCAAGCAGCAGCCTTGCCGCGAGCGGAAGGTTGAAGAACACATGCGCGAGCAGGATGCCGGAAAGGCCGTAAATGCTGACCGGTTGCTCCAGGCCGAGCTTCAACAGCAGGCTGTTCATCACCCCTTGCCGGCCCCAGATGCCGATCAGACCGAGCGCGCCGATCAGCACCGGCAGGCCCATGGGCAATGCCATCAGCCGGACGATCCAGAGACGGCCCGGAAAGCTTGGGCGGCGTGCAAGCGCAAGAGCTACGGGAAGCGCGAAGAGAACCGACAGCAGCGTCGAAAGAACCGCCTGCAGCAGGGTGAAGCGCAGAATTCGCCAGGTATAGGGGGTGAACAGCCGGCTTTGGGCGTTGCCCGCATCCCAGGACAGAAGGGCAACGATAGCGACGCCAACGAAGAGGGCGATGCCGGTCAGGCTGAGCAGCCCCCAGCCTATCCCGCGTCTCCGCTCGGCACGCGTCAGCATGGATCAGTTCATGCTCATGGCGGTCAGCCATTCATCGATCCAGGCCTGGCGATTCCTGGCGACTTCGTCCGACCCCATCAGGAACGTCTTGGCCGGCTGCACTAGCTTGTTGAAGGCGTCGGGCAAGGGTTCGGAAGTCTTGGCGGCCGGCATCATCCAGTTGGTGGTCGGGATGACGTCCTGGAAGGCCGGCGACACCATGAATTTCAGGAACTGTTTCGCCAGATCCTTGTCTCCGGTGCCCTTCAGCATGCCGGCAACCTCGATCTGGATGTAGTGGCCCTCCGTAAAGGAGGCGGCCTGATAGCGGTCGGTCTTTTCCTCGACCATGTGATAGGCGGGAGAGGTCGTGTAGGAAAACACCATCGGCACTTCGCCCTTAGTGAAAAGACCATAGGCTTCCGACCAGCCGGGCGTGACGGTCAGCACGCGCTTGCGAAGCTTTGCCCAGGCCTCCGGCGCCTTGTCGCCATAGACCGATTTCACCCACAGCAGCAGGCCGAGGCCCGGTGTCGAGGTCCGAGGATCCTCGATGGCGATCTTCTGCGCCGGGTCGCCTTCCACCAGTTCCTTCAGGCTCTTCGGCGGGTTCTTGATCGCCTGGGTATCGTAGACGACGGCGAAATGGCCATAGTCGTAGGGGATGAACGTGTCGTCGCTGTAATTGCCGGGGACCTTGGCCGCCGAGGCGTCGAGCCCATGCGGTTCGAACAGACCGGTTGCCTTGGCCTCGGAGATGAGGTTGGTATCGAGGCCGAGCGCGATATCGGCGTCGGTGCTTTTGCCTTCCAGTTTCAGCCGCGTGAGAAGCGCCACGCCATCGGCGACGCCGACGAAATTGAGCTTGCAGGCACAGGTCTTTTCGAAAGTTTCCTTGACCTTAGGCCCTGGACCCCAATCGGAGATGAAGCTCTCGTAGGTGTAGACGGTCAGCGTCTTTTCCTGCGCTTCGGCCGGCGCGGAAAGGGAAAGGGCGGCAGCGGCCGCCAATATCGAAAGAATGGTGCTGCGCATCAGCGTCTCCTCGTTTTGGTGAACAAAAGGGAACAGGCGCTGATGAAGAGCCGTCTAATCCCTCCGCCGGTGTTAACCGGATCAGGTTCCGCGGGTTGGCCAGAAGCCTCTCAGCCGCGCGAAAACGCGCGGCACCCCGTTAGAGCGAGATCAGATTTAGCGGTGAGGCGAATGGCTGGCAAGAGGCGCACTCGGCAGGAGCAACATTGGCTCAGTGGTTCTGCGGAAACACCTTCAGTTCACGCGGAACGATCGCCATGCCGCCGAGCCGGTTGGCAACGGCGTAGTCGATCGTCTTCTCGACTACGTCAGGCATGACCGGTTTGGTGAGAACGCCGAGCGAGCCCTTGACGCCGGCTTCCACATCGTCCGGATTACCCGTCATGAAGACGACGGTGATGCCATATTGCTCGGCAAGCTCTCGGCCGATCTCCGGACCGGTCCGGCCGTCCGAGAGATTGACGTCGACCAGGGCGATATCGGCATAGGCGGCGAGAGCCAGGGCGTGTTTGCGGGCATTGGCAAAACCGGCGACTTTCAGGCCCATGGCTTCGATCGTCTCGGCAACATCGAGCGCGATCAGAAACTCGTCTTCGACAATCATAACTCTCTGATTCATCGCCTCAGCGGCCAGCCGACGACGCGTAACATTTGTCAGCATTGGATGTCCCTATTCGGTTGATCGGTTCCGTGATGGCCGAGGACTCCCAAGAGATTTCGACCGCTATTGATCCACCGAACGTCTCGGGAAGAGATATGTTCCGGTCCGCGACAAATATTTTTTCAGCTAACTATCTGTTAAGATTAATAAATCGCAAATTAGCCTTCAATTTCCTCACGCAGCATTTCGAGTTCCAGCCATTCCTCTTCCATTTTGCTGATGCTTTGGCGCAGCTTTTCCATCTCCGCAGCCAACTTGTTGAAGGCGGCGGGATCCTTGGTGAAGAGGTTGGGATCGCCCATCTTCTTCTCGCGGGCGGCGATCTCGGCCTCGGCTTTCGCCATTTCCTTCGGAAGGTTCTCGAGCGCGAATTTCTGCTTGAAGGAAAGCTTGCCTTTGCCCTTGTTGGTGCCGGAAGCCGGTGCCGCAGTATCGGTTTTTGCCCTGTCGGCTTTCTCCGTGCGACGCCGTTCCTCGAGCGCTCCCTTCCGTTGCGCCAGCATATCCGTGTAGCCGCCGGCATATTCGATCCAGCGGCCGTCCGGTGCGTCCGGATTGGCGGGGGCGATGGTCGAGGTCACGGTCCGGTCGAGGAAGTCGCGGTCGTGGCTGACGAGGATGACCGTGCCGGTGTAACCGGCGACGATTTCCTGCAGCAGGTCCAGCGTCTCGATATCGAGGTCATTGGTCGGCTCGTCCAATATCAGCAGGTTGGACGGCCGCGCCATGATGCGGGCCAGCATCAGCCGGGCGCGCTCGCCGCCCGACAGGTTCTTGATCGGTGTCCTGATCTGCTCCGGCTGGAACAGGAAGTCCTTCATGTAGCCCGCGACATGCCGCTGCTCGCCGTTCACCAGCAGCGTCTCGCCGCGCCCGTCCGTCAGATAATGGGACAGAGTGTCCTCGGGGTCCAGATCCTCGCGTTTCTGGTCGAGTGTCGCGATTTCCAGGTTTGTACCGAGCTTGACGGTACCGGTGTCGGGCGCCAGCTGGCCGGTCAGCATTTTCAGGAGCGTGGTCTTGCCGGCGCCGTTCGGGCCGACGAGACCGATGCAGTCGCCGCGATGCACGCGGATCGAGAAGGGAGCGACGATCGGCCGGTCATAGCTCTTGGTGATGTTCTCGGCTTCGATGACCAGCTTGCCGGACTCGCGGCCCTCGCTGACACTCGCCTGCACCGTGCCTTGCGGACCCTTGTGGCCGCGGTAATTGCCGCGCATCGTCTGCAACTCGCCGAGGCGGCGCATGTTGCGCTTGCGGCGCGCGGTGACGCCGTAACGCAGCCAGTGTTCCTCGCGCTCGATCGCCTTGCCGAGCTTGTGCTGTTCCAGCTCTTCCGCCTCCAGCACTTCGTCACGCCAGGCTTCGAACTCGCCGAAACCGCGGTTGAGACGTCGTGATGTGCCGCGGTCGAGCCAGACCGTGGCGTTCGAGACCTTTTCGAGGAAGCGACGGTCATGCGAGATCACCACCAGCGCGCTTCTCGTCTTGCGCAGCTCCTCTTCCAGCCATTCGATGGTCGGCAGGTCGAGATGGTTGGTCGGCTCGTCGAGCATCAGGATGTCGGGTTCGGGCGCCATGACACGGGCAAGTGCTGCGCGTCGGGCTTCTCCGCCGGAGAGCGTGTTCGGATGTTCCTGGCCGGTGAGGCCCAGATGTTCGAGCAGGTAGGTGACGCGATAGGGGTCGTCGCCCGGGCCGAGGCCCGCTTCGGCATAGGCCTGCACGGTCGAGTAATCGGCGAAATCCGGCGCCTGTTCGAGATAGCGGATGGTCGAGGAGGGGTGGCGGAACACCTCTCCCGACTGGGGCTCGACCATGCCGGCGGCGATCTTCATCAGCGTCGACTTGCCGGAACCGTTGCGGCCGACGAGGCAGATGCGGTCGCCCGGCTCCACCTGCATGCCGGCGCCGGCGAGAAGCGGCGCTCCGCCGAAGCTCAGGAAAATATCGTCAAGTTTCAGAATTGGGGGCGCCAACAGTCAGGCTCCTGTAAAGTCGTGGGGGCGGGCAAGGATCATCGCCCTGCCGCTCTTTAGATGGAATTCCACAGGGCCTTCCGCAACGTTCGAGACGGTGCGCGAGGAGCCGAAGGGGAGTGAGAAGTTGTCGAGCGGATAACGTGCGCCGATGATATCGAGCCCTTCCAGGTCGGAAAAACCGATGACCGAAAACAGCGAACCCTTCGGCAGGTCCAGTGTCTTCGTGCCCGCCAGCAGCGGCACGGCCTCCTCGTCGCCCGACGTCAGCAGGATGTCTAGGTCGCGTTCGGCCAGGCTCATGGCGTGAAAGAGATGCTGAAGCGCATGGTCGCTGCGCTCGCCGCCGAGCGCGCCGGCAAAGATCAGCCTTGTCGCGCCCCGTTTGACGGCTTCAGCCGTCGCGATCTCGCCGTCCGTCTCGTTCTTGGCCGGCGGAAAGGCCTGCCGCTCGACGTGCGGGAACTGCGCGATCAACGCGGCGTCGGAGGAATCGAAATCGCCGACCCAGAGTTCCGGCTTCGCGCCGAGCGCTGCCGCATGGCGCATGCCGCTATCGGCCGCGATGAAGCGGCTACCGGCGATCGTGTCCCGCAGGCGGTCGGTGACGGTGAGATTGCCGCCGAGCAGAATGGTGAAGGTCGAATGGGTCATGCGCATTGCCCATAGCGCAAAGCCGATGGAAAGGGAAAGCTGTTGCACCCCCACGGGTGAGCTTTTAGTTTGCGGCGCGTTCACCGATCAGGATCACGAGATGCAGTTTCAGGGTACAGCGGACTATATTGCCGACAAGGATCTGATGGTGGCGGTCAACGCCGCGATCCGGCTCGAACGTCCGCTGCTGGTGAAAGGCGAGCCCGGCACCGGCAAGACCGAGCTTGCGCGGCAGGTGGCCGCGGCCCTCGGGCTTGATCTGATCGAGTGGAACATCAAGTCCACCACCAAGGCGCAGCAGGGGCTTTACGAATACGACGCCGTCTCGCGGCTGCGCGACAGCCAGCTTGGCGACGAGCGCGTTCATGACGTCGCCAACTATATCCGCCGCGGCAAGCTGTGGCAGGCTTTCGCCTCGGACAGGAAGCTCGTCCTGTTGATCGACGAGATCGACAAGGCGGATATCGAATTCCCGAACGACCTCTTGCAGGAACTCGACCGCATGGAATTCCATGTCTACGAGACGGGTGAGATGGTCCGCGCCAAGGTCCGGCCGATCGTCATCATCACCTCCAATAACGAGAAAGAACTGCCGGACGCCTTCCTGCGCCGCTGTTTCTTCCACTATATCCGCTTCCCGGATGTCGATACGCTCGCCCGCATCGTCGAGGTCCACTATCCCGGCATCAAGCAGACGCTGGTGCGCAATGCGCTCACCCAATTCTACGACATCCGCGAGATGCCGGGGCTGAAGAAGAAGCCATCGACCTCCGAAGCGCTCGACTGGATCCGGCTGCTGGTCTCGGACGATGTCGATCCGTCGGACCTGCGCGGCGACGTCAAGAACGCGCTGCCGAAGCTGCACGGCGCTCTCCTCAAGAACGAGCAGGACGTGCATCTCTTCGAGCGGCTGGCCTTCCTGGCGCGGCGGGAAAGATGATGCCCGATGCGTTCAAGGTGCTGATCTACGCGGTCTGGCAGAATCGGTTGCTGGTTTTCGACGAGCCGGACTTTCCCGATCAGTGGTTGCAGGTGCCGGGCGGTACGATCGAGCCTGGGGAAGCGGCGGATATCGCCGCCGCTCGTGAATTTCACGAGGAGACAGGTCTTGCTGTCGATGTTCCGCTGCATCCGCTCATGGTTCACGATTACCGTTTCCAGAAGGATGGCAGCGAGATCTGCCATCGCCGGCATTATTTCCTGCTTCGGCTGATGGGGGATTATGCCGACACGTGGATTCATATTGAGGAACATCGCTTCGATGGCGGCGACCCCATCCGCTTTCGCTTTTCCTGGATGCCGCTGGTCGACGCGGCGCGCCAGCTCGGCGGCGGGCTGGCAGACGCGCTTCCGCTCGTTCTCATGGACGCGCCATAGGAGCAAGATCGTGCTCCCATTGACGCCGGTCATAGCAAGGCGTATTTGAGCTCTTGAGAATTCGTGGTGATTTGGCCGGCCGGCTTGCAGCCACGTTAAAAAAGTCGCTAAAGGGCCGCGAGAAGATGTCTTCCCACGGACCGGTTGCGATTTTTGTCGTTGCCGGTTTTTATTTTTGTTGGGTTGAGACATGCCGATCAAGATTCCCGATACGCTGCCCGCATTCAGCACGCTCGTTTCCGAAGGCGTGCGGGTGATGACCGAAACCATGGCGGTGCGGCAGGACATTCGTCCGCTGCAGATCGGGCTCTTGAACCTCATGCCGAACAAGATCAAG
Source organism: Neorhizobium galegae (assembly GCF_021391675.1). Taxonomy (NCBI): domain Bacteria; kingdom Pseudomonadati; phylum Pseudomonadota; class Alphaproteobacteria; order Hyphomicrobiales; family Rhizobiaceae; genus Neorhizobium; species Neorhizobium galegae. The sequence goes on along the minus strand of NZ_CP090095.1, from coordinate 4,344,711 downwards.
ACCGAGTTGCAGATGGCGCGCCTCGTCGGCGCCTCGCCGCTGCAGGTCGAGTTCTCGCTGATCCGCGTCGGCGGCCACAAGGCCAAGAACACGTCGGAGGATCATCTCCTCTCCTTCTACGAGACCTGGGAGGAAGTGAAGCACCGCAAATTCGACGGTTTCATCATCACCGGCGCGCCGATCGAGACACTTCCCTTCGAGGACGTTACCTATTGGGACGAGATGAGACAAATCCTCGACTGGACGGCGACCAACGTACATTCGACCATGAATGTCTGCTGGGGCGCGATGGCGGCGATCTACCATTTCCATGGCGTGCCGAAATACGAGCTCAAGGAAAAGGCGTTCGGCGTCTATCGCCACCGCAACCTCGTGCCGTCCTCGATCTATCTCAACGGCTTTTCGGACGATTTTCAGGTTCCGGTGTCGCGCTGGACGGAAGTCCGCCGCGCCGATATCGAGAAGAACCCGAATCTCGAAATCCTGATGGAATCCGAGGAAATGGGTATCTGCCTGGTGCACGAGAAGGCGGGCAAGCGGCTCTATATGTTCAACCATGTGGAATACGACTCCACCTCGCTGGCCGACGAGTATTTCCGGGACGTCAATGCCGGCGTGCCGATCAGGATGCCGCATAACTACTTCCCGCATAACGACGATACGCTGACGCCCTTGAACCGTTGGCGCAGCCATGCCCATCTTCTGTTCGGCAACTGGATCAACGAGATCTACCAGACGACCCCCTATGATCCGGAGAAGATCGGTACGGAGTAGGTTTTCGACGCGATGTTCATTCCCTTCTTCCTTCACCTCAAAGAAGCGAAGATCCCGGTGACACTCCGGGAATTCCTCGACCTTCTTGAAGGCATGGAGGAAGGGATCGCGGATTTCGATGTAGAGGCCTTCTATTTCCTCGCCCGAACCGCGCTGGTGAAGGACGAGCGGCATATCGACAAGTTCGACCGGGTCTTTTCGTCCTATTTCCGCGGGCTCGAAATGGTCTCCGGGCAGCCTGGCCTGGATGTAGCCAGCATCCCCGAAGAATGGCTGCGCAAGCTCACCGAAAAGCATCTGACCGACGAGGAAAAGAAGCTCGTCGAGTCGCTCGGCGGTTTCGAGAAGCTGATGGAGACGCTGCGCCAGCGGCTGGAGGAGCAAAAGGGCCGGCATCAGGGCGGCTCGAAATGGATCGGCACCGGCGGCACCTCCCCTTTCGGTGCCTATGGATATAACCCGGAAGGCGTGCGGATCGGCCAGGACCAGTCCCGCCACCGCCGGGCGGTAAAAGTCTGGGACAAACGCGAGTTTGCCGATTTCGACGACAAGGTGGAGCTCGGCACCCGCAACATCAAGCTGGCCCTGAAGCGGCTGCGCCGCTGGGTGCGGGAAGGGGCGGTCGAGGAATTTGACCTGCCGGGCACGATCCGCTCCACCGCCGAGCATGGTTATCTCGACGTGCAGACCCGGCCGGAGCGGCGCAATGCGGTCAAGCTCCTGATGTTCTTCGATGTCGGCGGCTCGATGGACGACCATATCCGGGTGGTCGAAGAACTATTCTCGGCCGCCCGCGCAGAGTTCAAGCATATGGAGCATTTCTACTTCCATAACTGCCTTTATGAAGGCGTGTGGAAGGAGAACGGCCGCCGCTCGGAGCGGACGCCGACGCTCGACCTGATCCGCAGTTATGGCGCCGACTACAAGGTGATCTTTGTCGGGGATGCCTCGATGAGCCCCTATGAGATCACCCATGCGGGCGGTTCGGTGGAGCACTGGAACCAGGAGCCGGGCGAGGCCTGGATCAGGCGCGTCACCGAGCATTTCCACCGCTGCGTCTGGCTCAACCCGGTGCCGCAGGACCATTGGAGCCATACGACCTCGATCGGGGTGATGCGGCAGCTGATGACCGAGCGGATGTTCCCGCTGACGCTCGGCGGATTGGAGCAGGCGACGCGTGCGCTCACCCGCTAGAGCCCTTTTTTCTTCTCCACGGCGTTGCGGGTCGCCGCCAAATCGCGCAGGTTGCCGCAAACATATCGGTGGAGGAGCAATCTCATGGCGGACCAGAATTTCGAAGTTTTCGGCACCACGGAAAAGGGCGAAACCGTCTATCGCGCCAGGATCTCCGGCGGCGGGCTCACCGCCAGCGTCATCACCTGGGGCGCGGTGATCCAGGATCTCAGGCTCGACGGCCATCAGCCGCCGCTCGTGCTCGGTTTCGAACGGTTTGAGGATTACCTGAACCATTCTCCTTATTTCGGCGCGACGCCCGGCCGTTCGTCCAACCGTATCGGCGGTGGCCGCTTTGTGCTGGACGGGAAGCAATATCAGCTGGAGTTGAACGAGCGGGGTGTGACCCATCTCCATGGCGGTTCGGATGGCATCGGCCGCAGCAACTGGATGGTCGTCGAACATGCTGCCGACAAGGTCGTGCTGCGGATCACCGATCCCGACGGCCGTGCCGGTTATCCGGGAAACTGCACGGTCACGGCGACTTACCAACTCAAGAGTGACGGCGTTCTTTCCGTCGTCTATCAATCCACCACGGATCAGCCGACGCTCGCCAATATCTGCCAGCATACCTATTTCAATCTCGACGGCCGCGAGGATGCGCTCGATCACGACATCATGATCGCCGCCGACCATGTGCTCGCCTTTGACGACAAGCAGGTGCCGACCGGCGAACTGATGGCGGTCGCGGGCACGCCTTTCGACCTGCGCGACATGGGGCCGATGAAGCGGTTCGATGGCGATGCCCAGGTCCTGTTCGATCATAACTTCTGCCTGTCGCCGGAGCGTACCCTCAAGCGTTCCGTGGCTTTGGCGCGCAGCATCCATTCCGGCGTGTCGATGGAAGTTCGCACCACCGAGCCCGGCGTGCAGCTTTATGCCGCCTTCAAACTGCAGCAGATCCCCGCAGAGGGCCTCGATGGCCGCCACTATGGTCCGTTCGCCGGGTTCTGCCTCGAAACCCAGGTCTGGCCGGACGCCATCAACCATGCCGATTTCCCAAATGCCGTGCTGCGCCCGGGCGAGGTGCTGCTGCAGGAAACCGACTATGTCTTTTCAAAGCAATGATCGCCGGCCTCGTCCGGTTCGGATTATCTGTGCCTCGGCAAACAACCGTTATCTCGCAAGCCCGGCTTGCTTCGGCGTCCATGTAAAATTGGTAAGCCGCAGATTCCATTTGCAATTTTATCGTGGCGCGAGGTTTCCGAAACCAAGTTACCGCTCGCCGTTCTACATTGTGGAACGCAGTAAGATTTTGACATTAGTTAAATTTCAACCGATTTCAGCATAGTTTTCTTCAGTATTGGCATTGCCGCCCGCCGGGCCGCTGCCCTCTGCTTTTGCGGAGCACAATTCGAGGGATATATGAACGAGATCAGCATCCGGAAGCCACTGTCGAGAAGGCTTACCGTCTTCGGTTTCGTAGCCGTGCTTTTCGCGAGCGTGGTGATCGGCGGGCTTGCCTGGGAACGGCAGTCGAGCATGACCGAGCAGGCGCTGCAGACGGAGCTCGACAGCGATCTCGCGGTCATCCAGGACGACATGGCCGCCCAGGGGCGTGCCGCATCCGCGCTGGCGCTGACGATCGCATCCCTGCCGGAAACCTCCCCGCTCATCCTTGCCAACGATCGGCAGGGCCTGCTCTCGCGCTACTCCAATATGAAGACCGTGAAGGAAGCGAGCGGCCTCGAAATGATCACCTTCGTCGCGGCGACGGCCGACGTCGTTGCCCGCGTTCACGATCAGGATGTCTTTGGCGACAACGTCAAGGCGCGCCGCAAGATGGTGGCGACCTCGCTCAGCGACAAGAAACTGGTTGTCGGCATCGAGACCGGCCGCACCGCGGTCAGCCTGTTCGCAACCGCGCCGGTCGTCAGTGACGGCAAGGTCATCGGTGTCGTGGACGTCGGGCTGAAGCTCGTCGATGCCTATTTCTCCCGGCTGACCAAGGAAGTGAACGCCCATGTCACCCTCTATACCAAGGGTGCCGACAAGTTCGACAAACAAGCCTCCACCCACGGCGGCAATCCGATCCTGACGGCGCCGGAGCTGCAGGAGGCCTATGACAAGGGCGCCGTGCGGCGCTACGCCGATATCGGCGGCAAGCATTATGCTGTCGAGGCCGTGCCGCTCCTCGATTTCTCCGGAACCAAGGTCGGCGTTCTCGAAATCGCATCGGATATCACGCCGCTGGTCGCCGCCAGCGAAGCCGCATTGTGGATGACCGCACTCGGCACTGTCGTCGTTTCGATCCTGTCGCTGATCGGATTCCTCGTATTTGCCCGGTCGCTCGGCGGCACCGTCCGTCGCCTGACCACGACGATGACGAAACTTGCCGCCGGCGATCTCAGCGTCGGCGTGGGCGGCCAGGAACGCCAGGACGAACTCGGTGCGATGGCGAGGGCTGTCCAGGTCTTCAAGGCATCCGCCGAGGAGAATATCCGGCTCGAACAGCAGGCATCGGAGGCCCGCGAGGCGCAGGAACACCAGCGTCGGCGTCAGTCGGCGATCGACAATGCCAAGGGCGAGGACCTGCGCGCCTTCGTGCATGCGATCGAGGAAGGCTTCAACCGGCTTGCCGGCGGCGATCTGACCGTCCGCATGGACGGTGCCGTTGCAGTGGAATTCGAGCCGATCCGCGCCAAGTTCAACGGCTCGGTCGGCAATCTCGAAGAGGCGATCGGCTCGGTCGTCGGAGCCGTCGGCACGATCCGCGCGGGGCTGCAGGAAATCTCGATTGCCTCCAACGATCTCGCCAAGCGGACGGAACAGCAGGCCGCGAGCCTCGAAGAGACGGTAGCAGCCCTCGGCCAGGTGACGTCGGCCGTCAATGACAGCGCCAGCGGCGCAAGCCTCGCCCAGGGCGTCGCGTCGCTTGCCCAGCAGAAGGCTCAGCGCGGTGGCGAGATCGTCGCCAGCGCGGTCGCTGCCATGGCGGCGATCGAAGGCTCGGCGGAGCAGATCAACCGCATTATCGGCGTGATCGACGACATCGCCTTCCAGACCAACCTTCTGGCCCTCAATGCAGGCGTCGAAGCCGCCCGTGCTGGCGAAGCCGGCCGCGGGTTCGCGGTCGTCGCCCAGGAAGTCCGCGGGCTCGCGCAGCGCTCGGCCGATGCCGCCAAGGAGATCAAGGCACTGATCTCGACATCGTCGGCCCAGGTCAAGCAGGGCGTCGAGCTCGTCACCGCTTCCGGCAAATCGCTCGACGACATCGTCGGCGAAGTCGCGCAGATGAGCGCGTTCGTCAACACGATCACCTCGAGCACCAGCGAACAGGCGATGAGCCTGCGCGAAGTGGCGGCCTCCGCCGACCAGATGGACAAGGTGACCCAGCAGAACGCCGCGATGGTGGAAGAAACCACCGCCGCCGCTCAGAGCCTGACGCAGGAAACCGACAGTCTTGCCGACATGATGGCCCGCTTCAAGACCAATGCGGGCGCACCTTCCCAAGGATATGCCTCCGGCGGCTATCGCGCGCGCGCGGCCTGATTGGGGCTCATTGCGAACTGACGGCGCCGTCGGCCGAAAGCCGGCGGCGTTTTCCAGTCATGTCAGGTGGAGCATGCGGCGCAGTTCGCCTTCCAGCAGCGTCATGTTCACGGGTTTTCGAATTGTCGTACGGCTTCTGAAGCTGTGGTGATCATCGAGCTGCTCGTATCCGGTGCAGAACAGGAAGGGCACGCCATGGGTCTGCAGCCATTCCGCAAAGGGATAGACCGGCTTTCCGCCAAGATTGACGTCGAGAACAGCGACGTCGGGGAGCTGCGAGCCGCCGACCAGACGCATGGCTTCGTCGGTTGTCGCCGCCGGTCCAACGATTTCCCAGCCGCGCGATTCAAGCTCATTGCAGAGCTCCATGGCGATCAGGGTCTCGTCCTCGACGACGAGTATCCGTCCTGCCGAGCCGGTCTCCGACGATTTGGGCGCGGCCCCCTGTCCGGGAACCGAGCCGGCTGAAATGTCGGGACGGTAGACGGCCTGCGGCAGCATCGCGACAAGGCACATGCCGGTTGCGGGCCAGCTGATATCGAGCTTGCCAGCCAATTGACGGGTGGCGACTTCGGTCACCAGAGTGGAGCCGAAACCCCTGGATACGGGCTTCTGCACCAGCGGGCCACCGGTCTCGATCCAGCGAAGCTCCAGTTCGAACGACGGCAGGATGCGCCATGAGACGTCAACCCGCCCCTCTGCAACCGACAATGCCCCGTATTTGACGGCATTGGTGGCAAGTTCGTGGATGAGGAGGCTGATCGGCTGCACGGCGTTCGGGGTGAGGGTGACGGCGGGGCCGCCGATCATCAACTGGTTGACGCTCTGATAGGCCCGGGTTTCCTCGGTGAGGACCGCCGCAAGGTCCCCGCCCTCCCACCGGTTCTGGGCGAGCAGGGAATGGGCGCGGCTCAGCGTCGAAACGCGGCCCCGTACCGCGACGATGAACTCCTCCTTGGTTTCTGCACGTGTGAGGGAGACCAGGGCCTGCACGACCGCCAGGGCATTCTTGGCCCGGTGATCGACTTCCCGGGCCAATAACTGGCGGGAATCCTCGTTGGCCTTGCGTTCGGTAATGTCGCGCAGGATGACCGTGGCAAGTTTCCCCCCACCGATCTCTACCTGGGAGATCGACGCCTCGACCGGGAATTCCTCGCCATTGGCGCGCAGGCCGCTGATGGCCCCCAAGGCGCCCATCCGGCGGTTGGTGACCCCGGCCTCCTTGAAGAAGCGGATATGTTCGGCATGTCCGTGCCGAAACCGCTCGGGGATGAAGCGTTCGATCGGCGAGCCGATCGCATCTTTGCCCGCAACGCCGAACATGCGCTCGGCGGCCGGGTTGAACAGCACGATCCGTTGACCTTCGTCGACGGTGATCAGCGCGTCCATCGCCGATTCCACGATCCCCTCCATTCGCCGCCGGCTTTCCAGCAAAGCATCCTCGGCGGCCTTGCGCTCGGTGATATCGCGCAGGATGACGGTGGCGAGGCGCTCGCCTCCGACCTCGACCTGCGAGATGGAAGCCTCGATCGGAAACTCCTTGCCGTCCGCGCGCAAACCGCTGATCGCGCCGAGCGAGCCCATCTGTCTCGTGGTCACGCCGGTCTCGGCGAAACGGTGAATGTGCGCTGCGTGGGTCGGACGATAGCGCTCCGGCATGAAACGGGAGATGTGCTGGCCAAGCGCCTCGTTGGCCGGCAGGCCGAACATGCGCTCCGCGGCTGGATTGAACAGGATCACCCGTTGCTCGTCATCAATGGTGATGATGCCGTCCATTGCCGAGGCAACGATGCCCTCGAGCCGCTGCATGATTTCAACAGCGGTTTTCTGATTGAGTTTCTGTTGGTGCGGGCGAGATTCCATGATGGCACATCCCCAGTTCAACCCCCGAATCACTGGTGCGATTTCGCGTAGGCGGTTGCAATTAATATGCCATCTCGCGCATTCGGTGAACATGCGGGAATCATTAAATTGATGGGGGAAAGAGTGATGGAGGGGAAACGCCCGCGTCGCATCTGCATCGAGGCGACGCTGTCGAGCGTCCTGGCCCCGTGGCCGGCCTGGTAGAGTATAGTCTCAAGAATGGGAATTTGGAGCGGGCGAAGGGATTCGAACCCTCGACCCCAACCTTGGCAAGGTTGTGCTCTACCACTGAGCTACACCCGCTCATCAATCCATCGGTCCGTGGTAGTAAAGCTTGACCGTGGCGTCGTGGCTCGTTGCCGGCGACGGGCGCTATATGGCCCAGTCCTTTTTCAAATGCAACAGGGAAATGACGATTGGCGCCAAGAAAAATTGCGATCCCGCCAAAGCCCCTGCAAACCGCCGGTTCCGGCCGGAACCGGCGGCCGCTTCATTCTCAGGAAGCCGGACAGGCCGCTCCGGATTTCACCCAGGCGGTGATGAGCTCGCCGAATTCGGCCTGCGTGCCCGGCACCGGTTCGCGGCCGGCGCCCGGGTTCCAGCCCCAGCCGACCAGTTCGTCATGCGCCATGTGCTCGACGATCTGATCCATGGTCTTGCCGCCGTTGCGGGCGGGGTCCTTGATCTGCTGGCAGATTGCCCCGAGCGATTTGCCGACCCAGGCCATTTCGATCGGCGCGAGATGCCAGGCGGGATTGCCCGGTATGCTCTTGATCGTATCGGCCTGGCCGACAACGGGCGTGTTTTCCGCGCTGTGGCAGGTGGTGCATTGCATGCCGGGCAGGCCCATTCCGCCGTCGCCGCGGAAGACGGGCGGCTGGTGCGGGTGCATGTTGGCACCCTGCAGCGGCCGGTCGGTCGCCGGGTGACAGTTGACGCAGCGCGGGTGCTGGATGACCTTGCCCGCCTCCTGGAAGAGCGCCACGGAGCGTTCCCGCTCGTTGGCGATCGACTGGAAGGAGGCGGCAGGCTTCAGCGTCTTGGCGTTTGCCTGGGCATCCTGCGCCACCGAGGCGGGCGACAGCAGCGTGCCGGCGCCCACGAACAGACAGAGGGTAGCGACGCCGGTTATAGCGAGTTTCCAATTCATCGGGGTTTGATCCTCAGGCCGAAACGATGTTGACGATGGGCAGCTGCCGGACCGGGGCTCCGGTCAGCCGCCGCCAGGCATTGGCAACCGCCGGGCCGACGGGCGGCACGCCGGGTTCGCCGACGCCACTCGGCTTTTCGCTCGACTTGATGATCTCGACGGCCACATCCGGCATCTCGTTGATGCGGATGGAGCGGTAGTCGTGGAAGTTCGACTGCACGATCTTGCCGCCCTTGGCCAACGTCACAGCGTCGAAGAGAACCGCGCCGAGGCCGTAGCCGATGCCGCCTTCCATCTGCGCCTTGATGACGTTCGGATTGACGGCGACGCCGCAATCGACCGCACACCAGACCTTGTGAACGCGCGGCGCGCCTTCCGGGCCGATCGAGACTTCGACGATCTGGCCGACGAAGCTGCCGAAGCTTTCAACCACCGCGACGCCGCGGACGCGGCCTTCCGGGGCCGGCGAACCCCAGTTCGCCATTTCCGCAGCCTTCCTCAGCACGCCTGCATGACGCGGCTTTTCGCCAAGCAGCGCAAGGCGTCCCTCAACGGGATCCTTGCCGATCTTCTGGAAGAGCTCGTCCACGAAGGTCTCGACCGCAAAACCCGTATGGGTATGGCCGACCGACCGCCACCAGAGCGGTGGTACGGAGAGCTGGACGTTGTGGGCGCTGACTTTCAGGTTGGGGATCGTGTAGGGCAGGTTGGAGGCGCCTTCGACCGAGGTCGGATCGAGATCGGCCTTGCCCATGATCGACTGGCCGACGATCACCTGTTCCCAGGCGGTGATCTGGCCTTGCGCGTTGATCGCGCCGCGCATCTTGTGGGCATACATCGGGCGGTAATAGCCGCCGCGGATGTCGTCCTCGCGGGTCCACATGTGCTTCAGGGGACGGCTGCGATCGGTTGCGGCATAGACGGCTGCCGCTTCCTGTATGTAGGGCGAGCCGAACTGTGCCTTGCGGCCGAAACTGCCGCCGGCGAGCTGGGTGTTCACCCGCACCTTCGCTTCGTCGAGCCCGAGGATCTTGGCGGCGACCTCCTGGTCCATGCCCGGGAACTGCGCGCCGTTATAGATATCGACCGATCCGTCGGCCGCCTTGATGAAGACGGAGTCGAGCGGCTCCATGGGCGCATGCGCCAGGAAGGGGAAGACGATCTCGGCTTCCACCGTCTGCAGGCCGGACGCCTTGAAGGCGTCGTCGACATTGCCGTTATTGGTCGCTTCAAGCCCCCTTTCGCCGAAGAGCTTCCGGTAATCGGCGGAAAGTTCTTCCGAGGAGCGGGTTTCGGCCTTGGAGAGATCCCATTCGATGCTCAGCGCATCGCGGCCCTTGAGCGCCGCGAACGTGTTGTCCGCATAGACGGCGATGCCCGACGGCACCTGCTTCACGTCGACCACGCCCTGCACCTTGCGGGCTTCGGCATCGTTGAAGCTCTTCACCGTGGCGCCGAAATGCTCCGGATGGGCGACGACGGCGATCAGCAGGTTGTCCGGCGTGATGTCGAGCGTGAAGATCGCCGTGCCGTTGGTTTTGCCATGAGTATCGAGCTTCGGCAGATCGGTGCCGATCAGCAGGAAATCCTTGGGATCCTTGAGTTTCGGCTCCGTGGGCGGCGTCTGGCGGGCCGCCTTTTCGGCGAATGCGCCGAAACCGCTTTCCTTGCCGGAGGCAGCATGTTTGATGCGGCCCTTCTGGACGGTGATTTCGGAGGCCGGGACCTTCCAGTCCTCGGCTGCCGCCGCGACCAGCATCGCCCGCGCCGTGGCGCCTGCTTTGCGCATCTGCTCATAGGAATTGGCGATGGAGCTCGAACCGCCGGTTCCCTGCAGGCCGAACATCAGGTTGGCATAGACCTTGTTGTCGGTCGGCGAGTGGACGGCGCGCATCTGGCTCCAGTCGGCGTCGAGTTCTTCGGCGACCAGCGTCGCGAGACCGGTAAACGGGCCCTGGCCGAATTCGATGTGCTTGGCGAGCACGGTCACCGTGTCGTCGGTGCCGATCTTGACGAAGGCATTCATCGGGGCCAGCGCCGGATCGCCGCCGGCATGCACGCCGGTCGGCGCTGCGGAGAGCATCTTCGGCGCGATCGCGACGCCGATGACGAGGCCGGAGCCGGCGAGGAAGCCGCGGCGGGTGGTGTTGATGTCCTGGATGGTCATGGCTCAGCCCTCCATCGAATTGGCGGCATTGTGGATCGCCGCGCGGATGCGATGGTAGGTGGCGCATCGACAGATATTTCCGGCCATCGCGCCGTCGATATCGGCATCCGTCGGCTTCGGCACCATCTGCAGCAGGGCGACGGCCGACATGACCTGCCCGGACTGACAGTAACCGCATTGCGGCACGTCGAGGCCGGTCCAGGCGGTCTTGACCGCATCGGCTTCCTTGCCGGAAACACCTTCGATGGTGACCACGTCCGAACCTTCGATCGTCGCGATCGGGGTCACGCAGGAGCGTCGCGGCATGCCGTCCAGATGTACCGTACAGGCGCCGCACTGGGCGACGCCGCAGCCGTATTTGGTGCCGGTGAGCTTTTCGAAATCGCGGATGACCCAGAGAAGCGGGGTGTCGGGGTCGCCGTCGAACGTTCTTTCCTGTCCGTTGAGCGTGAAGGTGACCATGAGGCAGACCTTTCAGATAAGAAGCCGGGCGCTGCGCCGGCACTGGAGATTGAGCGGCTGTTATCGGCCTGGGCCGGTATCGAATGCGCGGAATATCGCGCCGAAATAAACTTGAGTTAACTGGAGAAGTTATTGTTTATCAATTGGCTACGGTCGGCCGACGGAATTGCCGGATGCCGGTTCTCCACGTCTGGTAAAATGGTTGCGCCGTCATACCAGGTCAAGCGCTTCACGAGATCGTGTGCGCCTGCCTTGGCCGGTCCAATCATTCCGGTTATAGTCCGCCCGCCCGCCAACAGAGCCAATCCATCAGCATGACCGAAACAGAGCCGAAAACCGCCGAGGATCTTTTCCATTTCCTCGACAGCCTGAACATTGCGCATTCGACCAAGACGCACCCGCCGGTCTTCACTGTGGCGGAATCCGAAAGCCTGCGTGACGAGATCCCCGGAGGCCATACCAAGAACCTGTTCGTGAAGGACAAGAAGGACCAGTATTTCGTCCTGACGGTCGAGGAGCGCGCCACGGTCGATCTGAAGACCGTGCACAAGGTGATCGGCGCTTCGAGCCGGGTCTCGTTCGGACGGCCGGAAATGCTGCTGGACTATCTCGGCGTGGTTCCGGGTTCGGTGACGGTGTTCGGTGCCTTCAACGATACCGGGCGCAATGTTACCTTCGTGCTCGACGAAGACCTGATGAAGCACGACATCATCAACGGCCATCCGCTGTCGAACGATGCCACGACCTCCATCGCCAGCGGCGATCTCATCCGCTTTCTGGAGGCGACCGGCCATCAGCCGCTTGTCTTGAAAGTGACAGACTGACATACGATCTTTGCAGCCTATATGGCAAAGATGCGAAAGCGTTCCCGGGAGAACATTCATGAGCGGCAGCAATAACCCCTATGGCGGTTCCTACGGCGGGCAGATGACTGCTTCGGCAAGCTTTGGGGCGGCGCCGGCCGCATCGGGTCCTGCCGGGGTCTACGTATCCGACACCAGCACCGCCGGCTTCACCAAGGACGTGCTCGAAGAATCGCGCCGCCAGCCGGTTCTCGTCGATTTCTGGGCGCCCTGGTGCGGTCCCTGCAAGCAGCTGACGCCGGTGCTCGAAAAGGTCGTCAACGAAGGCCAGGGCCGGGTCAAGCTCGTCAAGATGAATATTGACGATCACCCATCGATCCCGGGCCAGCTCGGCATCCAGTCGATCCCGGCTGTCATCGCCTTCGTCGATGGTCGTCCGGTCGACGGTTTCATGGGCGCGGTGCCGGAAAGCCAGGTTCGCCAGTTCATCGACAAGCTTGCCGGACCTCCGGGCGCCGACCAGGCTGCCGAGATCGAGGCGGCGCTCGCCGAGGCGGAAACCCTTCTTGCCGGTGGTGAGATCCAGGAAGCAGCCCAGCTTTACGGCGCCGTCCTGCAGGCCGATCCGGAAAACGCCAAGGCTGCCGCCGGGATGATGCAGTGCCTGATCGCCATGGGCGAGACAGCCCGCGCAAGCCAGATGCTCGCTTCCCTTCCGGAAGAGCTTGCCAAGGATCCTGCGATCCAGGCGGTCGCCAAGAAGCTCGAGCAGATCGAGGAAGCCCGCAAGCTCGGCGATCCGGTGGCTCTGGAGCGCCAGCTCGACGCCGATCCGGACGACCACGACGCCCGCCTGAAGCTTGCCAAGATCCTCAACGTCCAGGGCGAGCGCGACAAGGCCGCCGAGCACCTGCTGACCATCATGCGCAAGGACCGCACGTTCGACGACGACGGCGCCCGCCGCCAACTCCTGGCATTCTTTGATGTCTGGGGGCCGAAGGATCCGGCGACCATCGCCGCCCGCCGCCGCCTCTCCTCCATCCTGTTTTCGTAGACAGGTTCTGTTTTCTTAAACACGGGCCTGTGTTCGCAAGCCAAGGCCAATCCTCAAGGATTGGCCTTGCGTTCTCCAGTGGGTGCCCCACATTATTCCAAGCAGCGAATCCTTGGTCTGAGCCAGTGGTCGTCTGGGAGGTGTCGGACCCATGCATGTGGGAAATGCGAGATATCTGAAGCGCGAGGATCTGCCGGAGACGGTTCCCGTCTTTCCTCTTACCGGCGCATTGCTTCTGCCGGGCGGACAGCTGCCGCTCAACATCTTCGAGCCGCGTTATCTTGCCATGTTCGACGCGGCGCTTGCAGGTAACCGGCTGATCGGTATCGTACAGCCGTCGCTGCTCGAATCCGGCGAGGCCGTCGAAGGCCCGCGGGCTCCGCTCTCGACGGTCGGCTGCATCGGCCGCATCACATCGTTTGCCGAAACCGGCGATGGCCGGTACATCACCTCGATTAGCGGCATCTGCCGGTTCCGGCTCATCGAAGAAGTCGGCATGGGCCATCCCTATCGCACCTTCAAGATCGCACCGATGATGACGGACCTCTCCACCGAGGACGACGAGAGCACGGTCGACCGCGCCGAGCTGTTGCGCGTCTTCCGCGCCTATCTCGACGCCAACAAGCTGGAGGCGGATTGGGAAAGCGTCGAGCGCGCCGGCAACCGCACGCTCGTCAACTCCCTGTCGATGATGTCGCCCTTCGGACCTGCGGAGAAACAGGCTCTTCTCGAAGCGCCGGACCTGCGGACCCGCGCGGAAACGCTGATCGCCATCACGGAAATCCTGCTGGCGCGCGATTTCGGCGATTCCGACACCATGCTTCAGTAAGGCCCCAAGTCCATGGACGAGAAACTCAGCAAGGTCGATCCGAAACTGCTCGACCTGCTCGTCTGCCCGCTCTCCAAGAGCCGGCTGTCCCTCAACCGGGAGACCAACGAACTCATCTCCCAGAAGGCGCAGCTCGCCTATCCGATCCGCGACGGCATCCCCATCATGCTGATTTCCGAAGCCCGCAAGATCGAAGACTGAGAGTTTGCCCCTCATCCGCCTGCCGGCACCTTCTCCCCGCTTGCGGGGCGAAGGAGGAACGCGGCGACCTTCCCGCTTTATTTTCTGACGTCGCTATAAGTTGCCTACGGCAGTTGCTTGAGCAAGCCGATGCGGCATAACCCCTTCGCCCCGCGTGCGGGGAGAAGGTCGCGGCAGCGGGATGAGGGGCTCTGGGCGCGTACTTAGATCGCCTCGCCCGCCAGCAGCTTCGGGCCATCCTCGCCGCTCTTGCCCGCCGCCTGGTCGATGAAGAAGGTCTTCAGCTTTGGGAGCTTTTCGACAATGCCGAGGCCGAAGTCGCGGGCGATGCGGATCGGCGTGATATCGTTGGAGAACAGCCGGTTCAGCACGTCGGTGGTCACACCCATGCGGAACGTATCGAAGCGCCGCCAGGACTGGTAACGCTCCAGAACGTTGAGCGCGCCGATGTCGAGACCGAGGCGGTCGGCTTCGACCACCGTCTCGGCCAGTGCCGCGACGTCCTTGAAACCGAGATTGAGGCCCTGGCCGGAAATCGGGTGGATACCATGCGCCGCATCGCCGGCAAGGGCGACGCGCGGGGCCACGAAGGCGCGGGCGAGCGTCAGGCCGAGCGGGAAGGCACGCTTGCCTCCGACCACCGTCAGTTCGCCGAGCTTGTGGCCGAAACGGCGCTGAAGTTCTTCCTCGAATACCAGATCGTCCGCGGCGACCAGCCGGTTGGCCTCCGCCGTCCGTTCGGTCCACACCAGCGAGGACCGGTTGTTGGTGAGCGGCAGGATGGCAAATGGGCCGGACGGAAGGAAATGTTCTTCCGCCACGCCGTCATGCGGCCGCTCGTGGGCAACCGTCGCGACGATGCCCGACTGGCCGTAATCCCAGGTGACGGTCTTGATGCCGGCCATGTCGCGCAGTTTGGAGCGCACGCCGTCGCAGGCGACCAGGAGGCGGGTCTCGACCGTCGAGCCGTCGGAGAGCGACACGGTGCAACGGGTGCTGCCGGACTGGAAGCCGGTGGCGGAAAGCCCGTGGCGGATGGTGATGCCAAGCCGTTCGGCAGCGCCGCGCAGGGCTCTCACCATGGCGACATTCGGTACCATATGGGCGAACGGCCTGCCTTCCTCGATTTCGCCGTCGAAGGTGAGGAAGACCGGTCGTACCGGGTCGGACGTGCGGCTGTCGGTGACGACCATCCGGTTGATCGGCTGGGCATCGACGGCGATCTCGTTCCAGACGCCGAAGACGTCCAGCATGCGGGTCGCGGCGGCAATGATGGCGGAGGCCCGCTCGTCCTTTTCCCAGGTGCCGGCAGGAGCCGCCTCGATCACCTCGACCTGCAGATGCGGCGCCGCCTGCTTGACCGCGACGGCGGCGGCGAGACCCACATAACCGCCTCCTACAACCAGCATGTCCAGCATTTGCCTAAACTCCCGTGAGACTTGAGAATATCATGTGGTGGATATAGATCATCCGACAGCCGCTTCCTATCGCCGGAGTTCGTCATAATGTCGCGCCAGACCGAATCCCCCTCCGCCATGGAACAGCTCATCGCAACGCTCGACCTCGAAAAGCTCGAGGAGAACATCTATCGCGGCACCAGCCCGGATGTCGGCTGGCAGCGGGTATTCGGCGGCCAGGTGATCGCCCAGGCCCTGATGGCCGCCCAGCGAACCGTCGAGGCCGATCGTTTCGTGCATTCGCTGCATGCCTATTTCATGCGCCCCGGCGATCCTTCCGTTCCGATCCTCTATCAGGTGGAGCGCATCCGCGACGGGTCAAGCTTCACCACCCGCAGGCTCACGGCGGTGCAGCACGGCAAGGCGATCTTTGCCATGTCCGCCTCGTTCCAGGTCGAGGAGGGCGGTTACGAGCACCAGATCGACATGCCCTCCGTTACCCAGCCGGAGGATCTGATGGGCGAGAAGGAGTTCAAGGAGCTCTTCCTCAAGAAGGCGCCGGAGAACGTGCGTCGCTACTGGAGCCGGGAGCGGCCGATCGAAGTGCGCCCCACCTCGCTCGTGCACTATCTCACCAGGGACAAGCTCGAACCGCGGCAGGACATCTGGGTCCGGACCGTCGGCGAGGTACCGTCCGAGCGCCACTATCAGGCAGCCGTGCTCGCCTGGCTCTCCGACATGACGCTGCTCGACGCGTCGCTCTATCCCCACGGCACGTCGATCTTCGATCCGACGCTTCAGGCGGCGAGCCTCGACCACGCCATGTGGTTTCACAGGCCCGCTACATTCGACGACTGGCTCCTCTATACGCAGGACAGCCCGAGCGCCTCCGGCGCCCGCGGAATGACCCGCGGCAGCATTTACACCCGTTCTGGCACACTGATCGCCTCGGTCGCCCAGGAAGGACTGATTCGGAAAAAGGCAAATGATTAATAGTTGTGCAATTTTCTAATTTTGCACAAGTTTTGGACGTCTTTGCGCCATCCAAATGCCCGTTTTTTGAGGCCCGCGTTGTAAGCCTTTACATTTCAATAACTTATAGGCGCGATCGAAACTGGCACGCCCCTTGAATGTATCTCGTCAGTCGCTGTCATGATCTTGACGTCGATGAGGAGAGTCGGCCTTGGCCGAGGACAAACAAAGGATGGGAAAGCCAGATGAAAATCGTGATGGCCATTATCAAGCCGTTCAAGCTGGATGAGGTGCGCGAAGCCCTCACGGCTGTCGGTATCCAGGGCCTGACCGTGACCGAAGTCAAAGGTTACGGGCGCCAGAAGGGACACACCGAAATCTATCGCGGTACCGAATATGCCGTAAGTTTTCTGCCAAAACTGAAGATCGAAATCGCAGTCCCCTCCGACCTCGTCGAAAAGGCCGTGGATGCGATCGCTTCGGCCGCCAAGACCGGCCAGATCGGCGATGGCAAGATCTTCGTCTACTCGATCGAGCAGGCCGTGCGTATCCGCACCGGCGAAACCAACACAGAAGCGCTTTAAGCAGGGCCGACAGGGGAGTTTTTTAGCTATGCAATTTAATAGGATTTCCACTCTGGGACGCCTGGGTGCCGCCGCCGCGGCGCTTCTCGCGCCCGCCGTTGCTTTTGCGCAGACGGCCGCCGCACCGGCCGCTGAAGCTGCAGCCGCAGCTCCGGCCATGACGGTCGACAAGGGCGATACGACCTGGATGCTGATTTCTTCCATCCTTGTCCTTCTGATGATCGTGCCTGGTCTGGCACTGTTCTACGGCGGTCTTGTTCGCGCCAAGAACATGCTCTCGGTTCTGATGCAGGTCATGATGATCGCCGCCGTGGCGATGATTGTCTGGGTCACCTACGGTTATTCGCTCGCCTTCACTGACGGCGGCTCGATGAACAGCTTCATCGGCGGCTTCTCCAAGATGTTCCTTGCAGGCGTCGATACGACGACGATGTCGGAAAGCTTCACCAAGGGCGCTGCCATTCCGGAACTCGCCTTCGTCTGCTTCCAGATGACCTTTGCAGCCATCACCCCTGCGCTGATCATCGGTGCGTTTGCCGAACGTATCAAGTTCTCGGCAGTCATCCTGTTCACCATCCTGTGGCTCACCTTCGTCTACTTCCCGATGGCCCACATGGTCTGGTTCTGGGGCGGCCCGAGCGCCTATTCCGGCCCGACCGGCCTGATCTTCGGCTTCGGCGCGATCGATTTCGCAGGCGGCACCGTCGTCCACATCAACGCTGGTATCGCAGGTCTCGTCGGCGCCATCATGGTCGGCAAGCGCACCGGCTTCGGCAAGGACATGATGGCTCCGCACTCGATGACGCTGACCATGGTCGGTGCAGCGCTTCTGTGGGTTGGTTGGTTCGGCTTCAATGCCGGTTCGAACCTCGAAGCCAATGCCTACGCAGCTCTTGCAATGATGAACACCTTCGTTGCGACCGCTGCCGCTATCGTTGCCTGGGCCCTCGTTGAAACCTTCGCTCGCGGCAAGGCTTCCATGCTGGGTGCTGCTTCGGGTGCCGTTGCCGGCCTCGTCGTGATCACCCCGGCTGCCGGCTTCGTTGGCCCGATGGGCGCTATCATCATGGGTCTGATCGTCTCGCCGGTCTGCTACTTCTTCGTCTCGACCGTCAAGAACAAGTTCGGTTACGACGATACGGCTGACGTCTTCGGCGTACACGGCATCGGCGGCATCATCGGTGCGATTCTCACCGGTGTATTCGTCAACCCGGCTCTCGGTGGTGCGGGCATCGTCGATTACTCGACGGCTGATTTCGCTGCCAGCTATGCCGGCACGGCTACCCAGGTCTGGGCTCAGTTCAAGGGCGTTATCGTCACCCTGCTGTGGTCCGGTATCGGTTCCGCGATCCTCTACAAGATCGTCGACCTCATCGTCGGCCTGCGCGTCACGGTGGAAGCCGAGCGCGAAGGTCTCGACCTCGCCACCCACGGCGAAGCCGCTTACCACTCCTGATCACCGGTTCGCGGCGGCGGGCAACCGCCGCCGTCGCATAATCAAGCCGCAGCCTTTTGTGGAAGCTGCATTGGCCCGGGTTTCGACCCGGGCTTTTTTATTCATGTTTTCAGCCTTCGCCGGGCTCGTTTTGGTTAAAGGGACATTAACCACCATCGCGCTATTCTCCGCTGGAATTGCGTGAATCAGGTCTCAGGCTGCCGATTCGCGCTTGGAGTTGCGTTCAAGGACGGCGGGCAGACACGATGGGCAGAAGCAGTTCAGCGGCTATGGCAAACCGGTCCACCCGCCTGGTGCTCACCGCCTTCGTGTGGCGCCAGGCGCTGGCACTCGCCGGTTTCGGCATCTTCCTCGCATTGGCGCTGGCGGTTGCGGCACTGGCGACCTGGAACGTCGCCGACCCGAGCTTCTCCTACGCGACCGACAATGCGCCGACCAATATCCTCGGCTTTCCGGGGGCGGCCTTCGCCGACCTGATGATGCAGTTCCTCGGGCTTGCAAGCCTCGTCGCCCTGCTGCCGGTGCTCGCCCTCGCCCTGGCTTTGATCGCCGGGCGCAAATACGACCGCGTTCCGGCGCGTCTTGCGGCCTGGGGCGGCGGCACGCTGCTCGCTTCCGCGACATTGGGCTGCTTTCCCGCGCCGCTCACCTGGCCGATCCCGAACGGCATCGGCGGTGTCATCGGCGACATGATCCTGCGCTTCCCGGCGTTGTTCGTCGGCGCCTATCCGACGGGTACCGTGGCGATGGTGCTCGGTTTCCTGTTCATCATCCCCTGTGCCTGGCTGATGCTGTTTGCCTCCGGCCTGGTCGGCGAAGCTTTCGAGGAGGATGCCGAGGACGACGACCAGCCGGTTGCGGCCGCGAAAACCCGTTCCAAGCGCGAGGCGATCGAGGAAGAGGACGACGAGGACCGGTTTGCCGGTTTCCTGGCGTTCGGCGCCATCGCTCACTACTGGTATATCGCCCAGGCCAGATTGCGTCGCCTTGCTGGCATCAAGCCGCGCAGCCGTATGGATTTCGACCAGCCCTACGATTTCAACGAGGACGAGTTCGGGACGCTGAACGAGCCGGTCCGCGCGAGAGCGGCATCCGTTGCCCCCGGCCGTCGCATGGAGCCCTCGCTCGATGGTCCCGCCGAGCGGGTCACCTCGCCGCGTCGGGTGGTGGCGGCTCCACCGATTTCCCGCCATGACGATGACGAGGACTACGATCCGCCCTTCGACCGGGACGACATGCCGCCGCGTCCGGCCGGCATCCTGGCCGATGACGACGAGGACGATGATGCGCCGTTCGTCGCCTCGCGTGCGCCGCAGACCGTCAACGGCGTCCGCGTCCAGCAACGTGTGGCGCCGTCGGCCGCGCCGCCGAAGCCGAGCGCTCGTGTTGCCCGCGAAGCCCAGGGCTCGTTCATCGCGCCCGATGGCTTCCAGCTTCCCTCCGTGCATCTCCTGAACGAACCGAAGGCCGTCGCGCGCGACGCCTCGCTGTCGGCCGATGCGCTGGAACAGAACGCCCGGCTGCTCGAAGGCGTTCTCGAGGATTTCGGCGTCAAGGGCGAGATCATCCATGTCCGCCCCGGCCCGGTCGTGACACTCTACGAACTCGAGCCTGCGCCGGGCATCAAGTCGTCGCGCGTCATAGGCCTTGCGGACGACATCGCCCGCTCGATGAGCGCGATCGCCGCCCGCGTCGCCGTCGTTCCCGGCCGCAACGCGATCGGCATCGAACTGCCGAACCGTACCCGTGAGACGGTCTACCTGCGCGAAATGATCGGCTCCAAGGATTTCGAGGGCAGCAAGGCGAAGCTCGCCATGGCGCTCGGCAAGACGATCGGCGGCGAGCCTGTCGTGGCCGACCTTGCCAAGATGCCGCATCTGCTCGTCGCCGGCACCACCGGTTCGGGTAAATCGGTTGCCATCAACACCATGATCCTGTCGCTTCTCTATCGCTATACGCCGGAGAAGTGCCGCCTGATCATGATCGACCCGAAAATGCTCGAACTCTCCGTCTATGACGGCATCCCGCATCTCCTGTCGCCCGTGGTCACCGACCCCAAAAAGGCCGTCGTCGCTCTCAAATGGACCGTCCGCGAGATGGAAGAGCGATACAAGAAGATGTCGAAGATCGGCGTGCGCAATATCGACGGCTTCAACAGCCGCGTCGAGCAGGCGATGGAAAAGGGCGAGGTGCTGACCCGCACCGTGCAGACCGGTTTCGACCGCCATACCGGCGAGGCCATGTACGAGACGGAGGAATTCGATCTCCAGCCGATCCCCTATATCGTCGTGATCATCGACGAAATGGCCGACCTGATGATGGTCGCCGGCAAGGATATCGAAGGCGCCGTGCAGCGCCTGGCGCAGATGGCGCGCGCCGCCGGCATCCATGTGATCATGGCGACCCAGCGCCCGTCGGTCGATGTCATCACCGGCACGATCAAGGCGAACTTCCCGACCCGCATTTCCTTCCAGGTGACGTCGAAGATCGACAGCCGCACGATCCTCGGCGAGCAGGGTGCCGAACAGCTGCTCGGCATGGGCGACATGCTCTACATGGCCGGCGGCGGCCGCATCCAGCGTGTCCACGGGCCTTTCGTCTCCGATACCGAGGTCGAAGACATCGTCGCCTACTTGAAAACCCAGGGCCAACCCCAATATCTCGATGCGATCACGGCCGATGACGACGAGGACGGTGACGGTGCCGGCCCGGCCGGCATGTCCAACCTCGCAGAGTCGGACGACCCCTATGACCAGGCGGTGGCGATCGTGCTGCGGGACGGCAAGGCGTCGACGTCCTATGTCCAGCGCCGTCTCGGCATCGGCTACAACCGTGCCGCTTCGCTCATCGAGCGGATGGAGCAGGAGGGGTTGATCGGGCCGGCCAACCACGCCGGCAAACGCGAGATCCTGGTGCCGACCGAGGGCGACATCCTCGAACGGTAAGGCTTTCGTGATCGCCACGGGCGCGGCCATCAAGCCGCCGCCTTTGGTGCGGAGGAGTAACGAAAGGAGACCAGAATGAAGAACGAAAAGACCATCCTTTCAAATGCCAATTTGGGCATCAATTCCGGCGCACTTGGCCGCCGGCAGTTTTCGCTGGGTCTTGCCGGCCTGGCAGCGGCTGCCTTTGCGCCGAACCTCGGCTTCGCCCAGAGCGCCGGCAGTGCTGCGGCCCAGAAGATCGCCGACCATTTCTCCTCGGTTAAAACCATGATGGGCGAATTCGTGCAGTTCGGGCCGCGCGGCGAGCAGACCGGCGGAAAATTCTTCATCGAACGCCCCGGCAAGCTGCGCTTCAATTTCGAAGATCCGTCGCCGATCCGCGTCATCGCCGACGGCAAGAATGTCGTGATCGGCAATATGAAGCTGAAGACCTGGGATATCTACCCGCTCTCCAAGACGCCGCTCAGCCTGTTGCTGTCGAGCCGCATCGACCTCGGCAACCAGATGGTCCGCGACGTCAAGGAAGAATCCGACATCACCACGATCGTGCTCGGCAACAAGACCGTGTTCGGCGATTCGACCATCACCATGATGTTCGATTCCAAGACCTACGATCTGCGCCAATGGACGATCACCGACGCCCAGAACAAGGACACGTCGGTGATGATCTACAACGTCCAGAACGGCGTCAATCTCGACGATAAGGTCTTCATCATCCCCTATGAGGACGTCCGCAAGGGCTGACCTCGGCAGGGTCTGAAATCAATGAAGGGCTGCGCTTGGCTGCGCGGCCCTTTTTGCTTCTCAGGGACCGCAAAATTCCCTAAAGCTCGCGGCAGAGCCCCGAGGGATATCATGACATTTTCGATTACGACCTGGAATATCAACTCTGTGCGGCTGCGCATGCCGATCGTCCAGCAGTTCCTCGTCCGCCACAAGCCGGACATTCTCTGCCTGCAGGAAATCAAGTGCCAGGAGCCTGAGTTTCCGCTGCAGCCGCTGAAGGATCTCGGTTACCAGCACATCATCATCCACGGCCAGAAGGGTTATCACGGGGTCGCCATCGCTTCGAAGGTGCCGCTCCTCGAAGACCATCGCCAGAACTACTGCGATGTCGGCGATGCCCGGCACATATCGGCGCTCTTCGAGCGCGGCTCGCGGCGCATCCGCCTGCATAATTTCTACGTGCCCGCCGGCGGCGACGAGCCGGACCGGACGATCAACCCGAAATTCGGGCACAAGCTCGATTTCATCGAGGAGATGAAGGCGCTGAAGGCCGATGCCATGCCCGGCATTTCCTCGATCCTGGTCGGCGATCTCAACATCGCGCCGTTGGAGCACGACGTCTGGTCGCACAAGCAGCTCCTGAAGATCGTCAGCCACACGCCTGTCGAGACAGAGGGCATGAAGGAAATCATCGCCAAGGGCGGCTGGCTCGACCTGATGCGCCAGCATACGCCGGAGCCCGAGAAGATCTACACGTGGTGGAGCTACCGCGCCAAGGACTGGGAAGCGGCGAACAAGGGCCGGCGGCTCGACCATATCTGGTCCTCGCCCGATCTCGGGCCGTTCCTCGACCGCATCGACGTGCTGAAGGAAGCACGCGGCTGGAACCAGCCTTCGGACCACGTGCCGGTGACGGCGGTGTTCAAGTTCTGAGATTGGTGGATCTTATCCGTCGCGATATGCTGCGGGACTGTGGCCCCCTCATCCGCCTGCCGGCACCTTCTCCCCGCTGGGGAGAAGAGATATGCCGCGCCGCAGCCGTTCTTCCTCTCCCCTTGGGGAGAGGGTGGCCGAGCAAAGCGGAGGCCGGGTGAGGGGGCCGCGGGCTCGGCTAAATCAAGAAGAAGCCTTCAGGCAAACCGGTCCTGCATTGCCGCCGCCGCCTTGGCGAGGCTGGCGATATTGTCGCGGATGCGGCTTTCGATCACCCGGCCGACCTGCGGATATTCCTCGAGCAGGCGGTGGAACAGCGAGCGGCTGATCTTCAGGGCTTCGGAATCCTCGATCGCAATTGCGGTGAACTTGCGCTCCACCATGGTCACGAGCGCCAGCTCCGACAGCAGCGTACCGGGGCCGACGGTTGCTTCGACCTTCATCTCGCCGTTGCGGTCCGCCATCAGCAGCTCGAAACGGCCCCTTGCGACGATGAAGGCCGATTCGGCCGGGGATTTCTCCCGAAACAGCTGCTGGCCGGTCGTCACCTGCCGCCGCTCGGCGCCGAAGGCGACGAGGCGCAGCTGGTCTTCATTCATGTCCCGGAACAGCGGGACCTGCGACAGCAGGCGGATATCTTCGGTCAGCGACATCGGGGCTCTTTACGGTACGATCTTGTAGCCGCCGTTTTCAGTGACCAGGATTTCGGCGCTCGACGGATCGCGCTCGATCTTCTGGCGAAGACGGTAGACATGGGTTTCCAGCGTATGCGTTGTGACGCCGGAATTATAGCCCCAGACTTCCTCCAGGAGGACATCGCGGGTGACGACCTTCTGGCCGGCGCGGTAGAGATAGCGGATGATCGCGGCTTCCTTTTCGGTCAGGCGGATCTTCTTGCCATCCTCTGTGGTCAACAGTTTCTGGCTCGGCTTGAAGAGATAGGGGCCGACCGTGAAGGTGGCGTCCTCGCTCTGCTCGTACTGGCGAAGCTGGGCGCGGATGCGGGCGAGCAACACGGCGAAGCGGAAGGGCTTCGTCACATAGTCGTTGGCGCCGGCTTCGAGGCCGAGGATCGTGTCTGAATCGGTGTCGTGGCCGGTCAGCATGATGATCGGCGCCTTGAAGCCGTTCTTGCGTAAGAGCTTCACCGCCTCGCGGCCGTCCATGTCCGGCAGGCCGACGTCCATGATCAGCAGGTCGATCTGGGCATTCTTGGCGGTCTGCAGTGCTTTGGCTGCATTCGCCTCCTGGAGGATTGCGAACTCTTCGTAAAACGACAACTGCTCGACGAGCGTCTCGCGCAGATCTTCGTCGTCGTCCACCAGGAGTATCGTGCGCGCTGCCATGCGTTCTTGCCTTTCGTCTCGCCGTTGCGTCCTGACCGTCATTGCCAGCCAATCGAAGCGCATTTAGGGCTCCTCGATCTAAATCCCTACAGCATCGACCCGAAAATCGGAATCGATTTTCGGAAAGTACGATGCTTCGATTCAATATGCTAAAGCGTCCTTTGCGCATCCGGAGGATGCGCGGCGCTTCAGTGTGCTATGAATTCAAACGAAATCATATTCAAAGCAAAACCTTGTGAGAGAAATGCAACGTTTTCGCGAGGGAAATCACAAAAAGACGGCTGTCGTCACCGTCCGGACCGCGCCGCGCGACCGGAGCCGGGCAATCGTCTCCTTCGGCGGCATCACCGTGCCGGCGGCGCTCGGGCGGTCCGGCACTTCTCCCTTCAAGCGGGAAGGGGACGGCGCAACGCCGATTGCGGCGATGCGCCTTCTCAACGGCTATGTCCGTGGGGACCGCGTGACGCTGCCCCCGACGCCGCTTTCGATCACGCGCATCGGTAAAGACCTGCTGTGGTGCGACCAGCCGGAGCACCCGTCGTACAACCGCCCGGTGAAGGCACCGTTCCGGCCAAGTCATGAAGAGATGATGCGGGTCGACGGGCTCTACGACATCTGTCTTGTGCTCGACTGGAACGTCACCTCGCGAGCCCGAAATCGCGGCTCGGCGATCTTCTTCCACCTGATCAAGCCCGGCTACCAGCCGACTGCGGGATGCATCGCCGTCAGTTTGCAGGACATGAAACGGCTCATCCGCTTCATGCGCAGGGGAACGGTGGTGAGGGTGCTATGAAGTTGGTTCTTGCGGTTATGCTTTTCGGGATGACGTCACAGGCTGGGAGCCCTTTCGCACCTGTCTCCGGGACGCCGCTTATCCAAGTGGCTGCCCCAGCCGATGTTCCGCGTTCGGGAATGTTCGACCGCAATCACCCATGGCCCGAAGATGCGATACGCCTTTACAAGGAAGCTGCGGCGATAGAATGGGAAACAAAGCCATCTGAAGCGGTCGAGGCCTATCGGCAAGTGCTCGCACATATCGAGGATTTTCCTCAGGACCTGCGTGAAAGTCTGAATACCAGGTACATGACCGCATCTATTCGGACCTGGATTGCTTCGCTGCTGACGAGGACGAAGCGTTTCAGCGAAGCCTGGCCCGAGCTTGAGCAGGCCAGGAAGGTTGCCGACGATCTCCTGCTCAATTGGGGCTATTCTTTTCCCCTCGTCAGTCTATCCCGTGTCGTGCGTACACGCACGGCCGACTTGCAGTTGGCAATCGGGGCATCGGAGGCGGCGGCGCAATCGGCCCTCGAGGCCATGGACCTCGTCGCCGCGTTTACAGCGGAGCGTCCCGATGATGAAGAGCTGCAGTCCGAACTGGCGATGACGATGCTCTATGCCGCGGAATCGGCGCGTATGCGAGGGGCGACTGCCGAGGCTCAAACAATCGCCAGGCGATTGATCGAGGTCCGGTTGCTGCTTCTGCAATCGCATCCGGCGGACGTGCGAAAAATGCGCGATGCCTCCTCCGCGCATATCCTCATCGGTGAACTTTCAAGAGAGTTTGGCAAACTGGACGAGGCAAAGTCGGCATTCTTGGCCGCACTCCAGCTTCGCCAGCAGGTAGAGAGGCGCAATCCCGGTCCGAGGAGCTCCGATGATCTTTTGCCGGTCTATAGCAGCCTTGTTAACCTTGCACGGCAGCAAATTCAGTGGGATGAAGTCAAGACCTATGCCAAGGTCGGTCTCACAACCAGTCGATCGATCCTCCAGAAATATCCTGGCAAGGCAGGTGCCTCCGAAAGCGTTGCTGTGTTCCTGACAATGCTGGCCGAATGGGAGGAACAGCAAGACGATCTGGCTGCTGCGGAAAAATATCTCCTGGAGGCTCTTTCTCTTCGCAAGGCGGCTGCCCGAAGTTTCACGCTTGATGCGCGCTCGCAGCGAAGCCTGCATGTCGCGTTCAACCGGATCGGCGATATATATCGTCAACAGAAACGATTGCCGGAGGCCCGTGAAGCCATCGAATCCGCAAAGCAGATCAGCGTTGCAATGATCGAGCGAGATCCGACCAACCTATCTTTGCAGCGGGATCTTTCGGTCAGCTACAACCGCCTCGGAGATTGCTATTTGGACGAAGGGTTGTCCAACAAGGCGCTGGAAAATTATCGCGATGGGCTGAGAATAAGGCGGTCGATCGCTGACATCGACAAGGGGAGCGTTGCTGCAAAGTTGGATGTCGTTCGCTCGCTGGGCATGGTTGGAGACGCCGCCAAAAGCGAAACCGAATATCGGGAGGCTCTCGCTATCCTCGATGTGCTCAAGGCAAACGGCAATCTCCCAAAGGTCAATGACGAATGGTTCGACTGGATCCATCAGAGGATCGAAGATCTGAAAGCTAAGTAGTAGTTGGATGGTGAACTGATTCAGTGGGCCTTTAGATCGCTGACAATCAGCCTTGACGCACTCATCTGAAACGAAAATGCCCGGCGCTATGGCCGGGCATCTCGAAATCAAAGCTGAAAGACGCTTATTTCCACTCGCGGATATCGACGAAGTGGCCGGCGACCGCGGCTGCGGCGGCCATGGCCGGCGAGACGAGGTGGGTGCGGCCCTTGTAGCCCTGGCGGCCCTCGAAATTGCGGTTCGAGGTGGAGGCGCAGCGCTCGCCCGGCTTCAGGCGGTCGTCGTTCATCGCCAGGCACATCGAGCAGCCCGGTTCGCGCCATTCGAAGCCGGCGTCCTTGAAGATCCTGTCGAGGCCTTCGGCTTCCGCCTGTTCCTTGACGATGCCCGAGCCCGGAACGACCATGGCGGAGACTGTCGATGCGACCGTGCGGCCTTCGACCACCTTGGCCGCGGCGCGCAGGTCTTCGATGCGGCCGTTGGTGCAGGAGCCGATGAAGACGCGGTCGATCGCGATGTCGGTGATCTTGGTGCCCGGCTTCAGGCCCATATAGTCCAGCGCACGCCATTTGGAGGTGCGCTTGGTTTCGTCCTGGATGTCGTCGGGGTTCGGAACGGAACCCTCGACCGAGATCACGTCTTCCGGCGAAGAACCCCAGGAGACGATCGGCGGCAGGTTGGCGGCGTCGAGCACGACGACCTTGTCGAAATGCGCGTCTTCGTCGGTCTGCAGCGTCCTCCAGTAGTCGAGCGCCATGTCCCAGGCCTTGCCCTTCGGGGCGCGCGGCTTGTCCTTGATATACTCGAACGTCTTTTCGTCCGGCGCGATCAGGCCGGCGCGGGCGCCGCCTTCGATCGTCATGTTGCAGACCGTCATGCGGCCTTCCATGGAGAGCGCGCGGATCGCTTCGCCGGCGAATTCGATGACGTGGCCGGTGCCGCCGGCAGTGCCGATTTCGCCGATGATGGCAAGGATGATGTCCTTGGCGGTGACGCCCGGCGGCAGCTGGCCGTCGACGCGCACCAGCATGTTCTTCGCCTTCTTCTGCACCAGCGTCTGGGTAGCGAGCACGTGCTCGACTTCAGACGTGCCGATGCCGTGCGCCAGCGCACCGAAGGCGCCGTGGGTCGAGGTGTGGCTGTCGCCGCAGACGATGGTCATGCCCGGCAGGGTGAAACCCTGTTCCGGGCCGACGATGTGCACGATGCCCTGGCGGACGTCCTTTTCGGAATAATATTCGACGCCGAAATCGCGGGCGTTCTGGGCAAGCGCTTCCACCTGGATGCGGCTTTCCTCGTTCTTGATGCCTTCGTGGCGGTCGGCGGTGGTCGGGACGTTGTGGTCGACGACGGCGAGCGTCTTTTCCGGCGCGCGGACCTTGCGGCCGGCGATGCGCAGGCCCTCGAAAGCCTGCGGCGACGTCACTTCGTGAACGAGGTGACGGTCGATGTAGAGAAGACAGGTGTGGTTCTCATCCTCGGAAACGACGTGGTCGTCCCAGATCTTGTCATAGAGGGTGCGGGGTGCGCTCATGGCTGCTATCCGTAAAGCTGACTGAAACAGGAAATGGGTATCCGGCAGCACGGGGCTGCCTCAAGCTGAGGAAAGTCAGCTAAGTCGGTCGCAGAGCGCCCCGGATACCCGCGCGAAAAACCGTGCCGGCAGACGCTTGTGGTCCTGCAGCACGACGATATGGTTCGCGAGGCATCCAAATTTCGATCCCATGGCGGCTGCAATAGCAGTTTCCGGAGAAATCGGCAATCAAATTGCTTCGTCGGAAACCTGTCGCATGTTTGTCATAAAGCTTTCGTGGAAACGTGGTTGATCTCAGTTTCCATAACGGAGGAATGCCCACCATGTCCGAGCCCATGCAAGACCAGCTCAGCCGCATCAAGGAAGAGATCGCCGACAGCTTCGATGAAGAGCTGGAAATGCAGATGGAAGAGGACCGGCTCGACGAGCTGGTCGCCGAGGGCATGTCCGAGCCCGCCGAGGCGACGATCGACCGCCGGATCTATTTCCGCGAGCTCTTCCGCCTCCAGCACGAGCTCGTCCGCCTGCAGGACTGGGTGCAGTACAAGAAGCTGAAGATGGTCGTACTGTTCGAAGGCCGCGACTCGGCGGGCAAGGGCGGCGCCATCAAGCGCGTCACCCAACGCCTCAATCCGCGTGTCTGCCGCACCGTCGCCCTTCCGGCCCCGACCGAGCGCGAACGCAGCCAGTGGTATTTCCAGCGCTACGTGCCGCATCTGCCGACCGCCGGTGAAATGGTGCTGTTCGACCGCTCCTGGTACAACCGCGCCGGCGTCGAGCGCGTCATGGGCTTCTGCACCAAGGACGAGCTGGAGGAGTTCTTCCGCTCGGTGCCGGAATTCGAGCGCATGCTGGTCCGCTCCGGCATCATCCTCGTCAAATACTGGTTCTCGATCACCGACGAGGAGCAGGAATTCCGCTTCAAGATGCGCATCCACGATCCGCTGAAGCAGTGGAAGCTGTCGCCGATGGACCTCGAAAGCCGCGTCCACTGGGAAGAATATACCAAGGCCAAGGAAGAGATGCTCCAGCGCACCCACATTCCGGAAGCGCCGTGGTGGGTGGTGCAGGCCGTCGACAAGAAGAAGGCGCGGCTCAACATGATTTCCCACCTTCTCGCGCAGGTGCCTTACGAGACCGTGCCGAAGGAACAGATCGACCTGCCGGGCCGCGTCCGGAACGACGATTACATCCGCCATCCGGTGCCGGCGGACATGTACGTCCCGGAAGCCTATTGAACAAAACTGCGCCCTGCCGTCGTTGACGCTGCGGGGCGCAGACAGAGACTGAAACGGGAGGCGGACTTCGGGCCGCCTTTTGCTACTAGCGCTCCGTCCTTCTCCGCAAACGTCCTTCGATGCCGCGCAGGGCCAGCGACAGGCCGATCGTCAGCAGCAGGTAGATATAGGTGACGATCGAATAGGTCTCGAAGAAGCGGAAGGAGCCGGCCGCATAGACCTTGGCCATCTGGGTGATGTCGGCGACGCCGAGGACCGAGACGAGCGACGAATCCTTCACCATCGAGACGAAGTCGTTGGAAAGCGGCGGCAGGATCACCCGCATCGCCTGCGGGAAGACGACCAGCCGGAAACGCTGCCAGCGGGTGAAACCCAGTGCCCTTGCCGCCTCGATCTGGCCGATGTCGACGGCCTGGAACCCGGCGCGAAAGATTTCGGCGATGAAGGCGGCATAACCGATCGTCAGCGCGATGATCGCCCGCCAGAGCAGCGAGACGTCGCGCACCAGAAGTGCCTGGCCCCAGCCACGCTCGATCAGCGGCGCCAGCGCCCAGTTGTAGAGCGTCACGAAGGCCGGCGCGCCGACGAAAGCGATGTAGAAGAGCAGGACGAGGATCGGGATGCCGCGGATGAGCTCGATATAGAAACGCGCGGCCTGCCTCAGCACGACATTGCCGGAAAGCCCCGCAAGCGCGATGCCGAGCCCCAGTAGCGTCGCCAGGAGAAAGGCGGCCAGCGTCACGCCGACCGTGATGCCGATGCCCTTGGCGACGACATTGAAGACCTGGGAATAGAGGTCGTTGAGGGCGATGACTGCCGCCAGGCCGAAACAAAGGATCCCGAAGGCGACCAGCCACCAGGGGAAATCCTGCGGCTGGGACGTCCTGCGGCGCGAAGGCGCCATGTCTTTACTGGCCCATCTTGTAATCGAGCAACCACTTCTTGTTCAGCGCATCCAGCGTGCCGTCGGCCTTCTGCGCGGTGATCGCCGCGTTGACCGGCGAAACAAGATCAGATCCCTTCTTGAAGATGAAGCCAAAATCCTCGGTGCCAAGAGGCTCGCCGATCAGTTTCAAGGAACCGCCGGAGGCCTTGACGTAACCGTCGCCGGCGGTGCTGTCCGTCAGAACCAGATCGACGTCTCCCGCCTTCAACGCCTGCACGGTCGCGCCAAAGGTCTCGAACAGCTTGATCCGCGGGTTCTGCTCATTGCCGTCGAGGATTTCGTAGACCGCCGTGTAGAACGGACTGGTTCCTGGCTGTGCGCCGATAAGTCCAGTCGTCAGCGTGCTAAAACCCTTGGCGTCGGTGAAGCGTTTTTCATCGCCGCGCACCAGCATCAGCTGCTGCGAGCGCATATAGGGATCGGAGAAATCGACCTTCTCCTTGCGGTCGTCCTTGATGGTGATGCCGGTCATGCCGATATCGTATTGCCCGTCGGAAACGGCCTGGATCATCGCGTCCCAGCTGGTGCTCTGGTATTCGAGCTTGAAATTCAGCCGCCTGGCGATCTCGGCCATCGCGTCATATTCCCAGCCGATCGCCTTGCCGCTCTTCGGATCGACGAATTGCAGCGGCGGATAGGCGTTTTCCGTCACTACCACCACGGTGCGGCCCTTCAGGTCCGGCAGTTCGGCGGCGCTGGCGGCGGGTGCAAAGGCAATGGCGGCAAGGCCGGAGATCAGCATACGGCGTGAGAGCATTGTGGCACTCCTGACAAATGACTGGCGAATCCCTCTCATGAAAAGCCGGCCGATAGCAAGCGACCGGCAGCGGGCATCTTTTTCTTGCCGCGCATGAGGGGGTCCTCTACATCCCCTTCACCGAAATACGCTGCTTCCTCTGCGGCAAATGCTTTGGAGTAAATAAGTTGGTTCAGGAAAAAGAGCTAATTTCAAAGATCGTGTGGCGGCTTATGCCGTTCCTCGGCGTCCTTTATCTGATTGCCTATATCGACCGTCAGAACGTCAGTTATGCCAAGCTGGAAATGGTCGGCGCGCTCGGCATGAGCGAATATGCCTATGGTCTCGGCGCCTCGCTTTTTTTCATCGGCTACTTTCTGTTCGAGGTTCCGAGCAACCTCTTCCTCACGCGGTTCGGCGCCAGCCGCTGGTTCGCCCGCATCATGATCACCTGGGGCATTGTGACCGTGGCGCTCGCCTACACGCAGAACGCGACGATGTTCTACATCCTCCGTTTCCTGCTCGGCGTTGCGGAAGCAGGCTTCTTCCCGGGCGTCCTCTACCTGCTGACGCTCTGGTTCCCGAAGGATTATCGCGGCCGCATGGTCGGCCTGTTCATGATCTTCAGCGCGCTCGCCAATGCCGTGGGCGCCCCGATTGGCGGCATGCTGCTCGATCTGAACGGGCTGCTTGGCCATGAGGGATGGCAGTGGGTCTTCCTGGCGACCGGCATTCCCGCGGTGCTCGCCGGGATCGTCACTTTCTTTTATCTCGATGACACCCCGGAAAAGGCGAAATTCCTGACGGAGGATGAAAAGCGCTGGCTGCACGATCGGCTGGCGCGTGAGAATTCCGGAATGGAGGAGCATGCAGACAACGGATTCAAGGCGCTCGTCAATCCGCGGGTGCTTCTGATGGCGCTCTGCTATATCGGCTTTCCGCTCGCTGCCTACGGTCTCAGCTACTGGCTGCCGACCATCGTCAGGGGGTTCGGCGTCTCGAACACGACGAACGGCTTCATCAACATCATTCCGTGGGTGATCGTCGCGCTCGCGCTATGGGTGGTGCCGGCCGCCGCAGACCGGGCCGAGAACAAAACTCCCTATATTGTCGGTCCCGCCTTCGTCGGCGCGATATGTCTGGCGCTTTCCGCGCTCGTCACCTCGCCGACCTTGCAGTTCACCTTCCTTTGCGTCGCCGCAGCCGGCATTTTCGCGGGCCAGCCGGTCTTCTGGAGCCTTCCCTCACGCTTCCTCAGGGGTGCGGGCGCAGCGGCCGGCATTGCGGCGATCAATTCGGTCGGCAATCTCGGCGGCTTCATCGCACAGAACGTCGTCCCCTGGATCCGGGATTCGACCGGCAACAATATCCTGCCGATGGTCTTCCTGGCGGTCTGCCTTGCTGTCGCCGGTGTCCTCGTCATCATCGTCGGCCGAATGTTGGCGGCGAGACAGGCGATCTCCGTCTGACCGGACGTTACTGCCATTGGTTCCCTCTGCGGAACCAATGGCGGCAAAACTGCCTGCTTCCGTCTCACCGGCGTTTCTCCTATGTCTTTTGGCAAGCCAGATCAAAACGCTTGGGAGAATGTCGATGATACGAGTCCTGAAACATGCCGCTCTGGGTTTGGTCCTGTTCGGGGCCGCGATGGGCACACTTGCCGCGCCGTCGCTGGCACAGGAGCCGGTGATGGCCGCTCCGGACAAAGACGCGCTTTTCACCAGCACGGACCCCAAGCTGCATGCAAACAAGCAGGTTGTCTACGGGATCGTCCGTGACCTGCTGGAAGCCAATCAGTGGGACAAGGCCGATCAGTATCTCACTGAACGTTACATCCAGCACAACCCGAATGCCGCGTCAGGGCGCGAGGGGGTGGTACGCTATTTCATCGACGTCCTGAAGCGGAAGCCGAGCCCCATTCCGACCAAGATAAAAACGCCGGTCGCCTTTGTCACAGCGGAAGGCGATCTGGTGACCGTGGGGATGGTGCGCGAAATGAAAGATCCTCGCGATCCTTCGAAGAGCTATACCAGCACCTGGTACGACACATGGCGTATCGTCAATGGCAAGGCGGACGAACATTGGGATTCTGCCGTCAGGAATTAAACCTGTATCGCGCAACAAAAAAGGCGGCTCGAAGGCCGCCTTTTCCGTATTCGATATGAAAAGCTTATTCGGCAGAAGCTTCAGCGGCCTTGGCGGCTTCGGCTGCTTCAGCAGCCTCTGCTGCGGCCTTTGCTTCAGCGGCTTCCGCTGCTGCCTTTTCGGCGGCGAGAGCCTGGGCTGCTGCAACCTTCTCGGCTTCGATCCGTGCCTTTTCTTCGGCAACGGCCTGACGCTCGGCGTCGTTCAGCTTGCGGGCGCGAACGCCGGTGTCTTCGACGATACGAGCCGACTTGCCGCGACGATCGCGCAGGTAATAGAGCTTGGCGCGACGAACCTTACCGCGGCGAACGATTTCGACACTCTCGACCATCGGCGAGTAGACCGGGAATACGCGCTCGACGCCTTCGCCGTAGGAGATCTTGCGAACGGTGAAGCTTTCGTTGATGCCGCCGCCGGAACGGGCGATGCAGACGCCTTCATAGGCCTGTACGCGGGTACGGGTGCCTTCCGTGACCTTCACGTTGACGCGGACGGTGTCGCCAGCGGAAAATTCCGGAAGCGTGCGCTTGGCTGCAATCTTGGCGGCCTGTTCGGCTTCCAATTCCTGGATGATATTCATCGTCTCAAACCTTTGGTTCTTCTGAAACAGCCAGAGCGCTCAGATAATATCCCTTTGGTCAAAGCCTCGGGGATTTGCCTTTTCGGCAGAGCGAATTCACCATTCTTTGTTGCTGGTCGACGGGATATTTCCCATTTCCGGCTGGGCCAATACACGAAAGACTTGGGTTTGTCATCCCGTTGATTGCGATTTTGTGACGAAAAAGCCCGCTATTGCCGCGTTTCGCCGAAGCCGCTATCTGATGGCCAGGGATGAGGAAACACCAATGACAATCACAATGATAGCCCTGCTTGCCGCGGCGGGCTTCCTGTCCGGTGCGGTCAACGCGATCGCCGGCGGCGGGACCTTTCTGACTTTCGGGGCGATGACGCTTGCCGGCGTCCCGCCGATCCTGGCCAATGCGACGTCCTCGATCGTCCAATTCCCGGGTTATGTCACTTCGACGATCGCCTATTGGGACGAGATTTCCAGCCACTGGCGCAGCGCGCTCGTGCTTGCGCTGGTTTCGGTGGTCGGCGCCTTTGCCGGTGCCTTCCTGCTGCTGTCGCTCGACAATCCTTCATTTCGCGCGCTGGTGCCCTGGCTTCTGGCGGCTGCGACTGCGGTGTTTGCGGCGGGTCCCTGGCTGAAACCGAAGGCGACGGCGGAACGGTCGGCCAATTCTCCCGGTTCCGTCATCGGCCAATTCCTGACGGCCATCTATGGCGGGTTCTTCGGCGCCGGCATGGGCATCATGATGCTCGCCGTGCTCGGGGTGACGACCGGGGGCAGCTACCACCATCTCAACGCGCTGAAGAATATGCTGGCGATCCTGATCGCGGCCGTCGCCATCGTCGTCTTCGTCGGCGGCGGCATCATTGCCTGGCCGGAGGCGCTGGTGATGATCCCGGCCGGTGCGCTTGGCGGTTATGCCGGCGTGTGGATGGCGCGACGGGTGCCGCAGGCTGTGCTGCGCTGGTGCGTGGTGGCTGTGGGGGTCGGGCTGACGATCTATTACTTCGTGACCGGCTGAGTGGGGGCTATTTCGCGACGGGGTTGCGTGGCGACTATTCGTGATCGGCTGAGCCAGCCGCCCCCTCACCCGGCCTCCGCTCCGCTCGGCCACCCTCTCCCCCAAGGGAGAGGAGGGAGTAGCGACGGTGCGGCATAACCCTCTTCTCCCCAGCGGGGAGAAGGTGCCGGCAGGCGGATGAGGGGGTTACTTCGCCTCGTTCCGAAGCGTATCGGCAAGCAAATCCGGCCGCCGCTCGACTGTCAGCTTTTTCGCTTCTTCGAGCCGCCATTTCTCGATCGCCGCATGATTGCCCGACGTCAGCACGGCCGGGATTTCCAGGCCTTCGAACACCTGCGGCCTGGTATATTGCGGATGTTCAAGCAGCCCGTTCTCGAAGCTTTCATGGGTGCCGGAGAGTGCATTGCCCATGACGCCTGGCAGGATGCGCACCACCGCGTCGAGCAGCGTCAGCGCGGCCGGCTCGCCGCCGGACAGAACGTAGTCGCCGATCGACACCTCCTCGAGATTGCGGGCATCGATCACTCGCTGGTCGACGCCTTCGAACCGGCCGCAGATAATCACCACGCCGTCGCCGGCCGCCAGCTCGCGTACCCTCTCCTGCGTCAGCGGTTTTCCGCGCGGGCTCATCAGCAGTCGCGGACGGCTGTCACCTTCGGAGACGTTGTCGATCGCCTTGGCCAGAATATCCGGCTTCAGCACCATGCCGGCGCCGCCGCCGGCCGGTGTGTCGTCCACCGTGCGGTGCCGGTCCTCAGCAAAATCGCGGATCTGCACCGTGTCGAGCGACCATTGCCCGCGCTCCAGCGCCTTGCCGGCCAGGGACAAGGCCAAATGCCCCGGAAACATCTCCGGGTAGAGCGTCAGGATGGTGGCGCGGAAGGTCATCGTTCCTATTTGCCCTTTTTGGGCAGGCCCGGTGCCGGACCGTCGTCTTCCGGATTCTCGGCAAGGCCGGCGGCCTGCGGATCGATGACGATCTTGCCGCCTTCGAGGTCGATCTCCAGCACTGCCGCCTCGGAGAAGGGGATGAGGGCAGGGCGGCGGCCGGGGCCCTTCAGCTCCAGCAGATCGCCGGCGCCGAAATCATAGACCGCGCTCACCGTGCCGTAGCTCTTGCCGTCCTGATCGACCGCTTCGAGGCCTTCGAGGTCCGCATAATAGAATTCGTCTTCCTCGAGTTCGTCGTCGGGCAGGTTGTCGCGCTCGATGAAGAGTTCGAGGCCGGCCAGCGCTTCGGCCGCATTGCGGTCGTTGATGCCGCGGAAACGGACGATCGCGATGTTCTTCGCCTCGCGAATTTCGAGGATCTCGAAGATCCGGCCGTCCTCGCTGTGCAGGTTGCCGTATTCGCCGAGCGCCGTCGGATCGGCCGTATACGTGCGCACCCGCACCTCGCCTCTCAAGCCTTGGGCGGCGCCGATGGTCGCCATCAGAATGGGGTTTTCGAGCTTGGTCATGCGGGTCGTGATCTCGGTTGTCGTGCGCTCATTTAAGCGCTGCGCGATCAAAAG
Organism: Neorhizobium galegae; assembly: GCF_021391675.1. Taxonomy (NCBI): domain Bacteria; kingdom Pseudomonadati; phylum Pseudomonadota; class Alphaproteobacteria; order Hyphomicrobiales; family Rhizobiaceae; genus Neorhizobium; species Neorhizobium galegae. The sequence continues at coordinate 4,308,216 of NZ_CP090095.1, read as the reverse complement.
CAAACAGCAAAACGGGCAGCGCGTTGCCGCGCCACCCGTCGATTGCGAAAGAATTTTCGCGAAGCTTATGCTTCGGCGGCAGCGGCTGCTGCGTCTTCGGCCTTCTGGGCGCGTTCCTTGACGCGTTCCTGGGCCTTCTTGCCCGGCAGTGCCTTTTCCGGGTTGTTCTTGGCAGCGCGCTGGGCAAGGCCGGCTTCTGCGAGGAAGCGCAGAACGCGGTCGGTCGGCTGGGCGCCGTTGTCGATCCAATGCTGGATGCGCTCGGCATTCAGTTCGACGCGCTTGGCATCGTCCTTGGCGAGCATCGGGTTCCAGGAACCGAGCTTTTCAAGGAAGCGGCCGTCGCGGGGCGAACGGGCGTCGGCAACGACGACGGTGTAATACGGACGCTTCTTGGAGCCGCCGCGGGCGAGACGAATTTTCAGGGCCATTTCATTTACTCCTAGGTTTTCTGGCCGCCGCCAGGCGGGCCGGGTTCTTCTTGAGGCCGCCATGAGGCGGGCTGGTTCATGCTAACTTTGCGCCGACGTGTTCGGCGGCGATGGCTTCATGGTGCCGGATGACTTCCTTGATGACGAAGTTCAGGAACTTCTCGGCGAAATCCGGGTCCAGATGCGCTTCCTTCGCCAGGCGGCGAAGACGCTCGATCTGGAATTCTTCGCGCGCCGGGTCGGCCGGTGGCAAATCGTACTGGGCTTTCAGGACGCCCACTTCCTTGGTGCAGCGAAAGCGCTCCGCCAGCATGTGAACGAGCGCCGCGTCGATGTTGTCGATCGACTGGCGATAGCTTGCAAGTTTCGCTTTGACCTCGGCGTCAACCATCGGCGTGTCCTCCCTCACTTCTTCTTGGGCAGGCCGGGAAGGCCCGGGAAACCGCCGCCAAGGCCGGGCAGCTTGGGCGCACCGAGACCCGGCATGCCGCCGCCCGGAAGGCCCGGCATCGAGCCCGGCTTGAAGCCCGCGGCCTCCGCCTGCTTCTGCAGCGCTTCGAGCTGTTTCGGATCGAGCTTGGACAGGTCGGGCATGCCGCCCATTCCACCCATTCCGCCAAGACCCATCTTCGAGGCAAGGCCGCCCATCATCTGCTTCATCATGCCGCCCTTGCCTTTGCCGCCCATCATTTTCATCATGTCGGCCATCTGGCGGTGCATTTTCAGAAGCTTGTTGATTTCCGCGGCATCCGTGCCGGAGCCGGCGGCGATGCGCTTCTTGCGGCTGTGCTTCAGCATATCCGGGTTGGCGCGCTCGGCTCTCGTCATCGACTGGATGATGGCGATATGGCGGGCGAACGTCTTGTCGCTCATGCCGGCGGCCGAAAGCTTGTCCTTCATGCCGCCCATGCCGGGCATCAGCCCCATGATGCCGCCCATGCCGCCGAGCGACTGCATCTGCTTCAGCTGTTCGGCCAGGTCGTTGAGGTCGAACTTGCCCTTGGCCATCTTCTCGGCCATGGCGCGCGCCTTGTCGGCGTCGATATTTTCCGCGGCCTTCTCGACCAGCGAGACGATGTCGCCCATGCCGAGAATGCGGTCGGCGATGCGGCGGGGATGGAATTCCTCCATCTCCGTCATCTTTTCGCCGGTACCGATCAGCTTGATCGGCTTGCCGGTGACCGCGCGCATCGAAAGGGCCGCACCGCCGCGGCCGTCGCCGTCCATGCGGGTCAGCACGAGGCCGGTAATGCCGACGCGCTCGTCGAAATTGCGCGCGAGGTTGACGGCGTCCTGGCCGGTCAGACTGTCGGCGACCAGCAGGATCTCATGCGGGTTCGAGCGGCGCTTGATCTCCGCCATCTCCGCCATCAGCGGCTCGTCGATATGGGTACGGCCGGCGGTGTCGAGGATGACCACGTCATGGCCGCCGAGCTTGGCCGCCTGCACGGCGCGGGCGGCGATCTCGACCGGCGACTGGCCGGCGATGATCGGCAGCGTGTCGACGCCGGTCTGGACGCCCAGCTGACGGAGCTGTTCCTGGGCAGCCGGGCGACGCGTGTCGAGCGATGCCATCAGCACCTTCTTGCGCTCGCGATCGGTCAACCGCTTGGCGATCTTGCCCGTCGTCGTCGTCTTGCCGGAACCCTGGAGGCCGACCATCATGATCACAACCGGGGCGACCGCATGCAGGTCGATGCCGACGCCTTCGGAGCCGAGCATCTCGATCAACTCGTCATGGACGATCTTGACGACCATCTGGCCGGGCTTGATCGACTTCAGGACTTCGGCGCCGACGGCTTTTTCGCGCACCTTGTCGGTAAAAGAGCGCACGACTTCCAGCGCCACGTCCGCTTCGAGCAGGGCACGGCGAACCTCGCGCAGAGCGGCGGACACATCCGCCTCGCTCAATGCGCCACGGCCGGTCAGTCCACTCAAGATGGAGCCAAGACGGTCCTGGAGGCTTTCGAACATCGTTTCTTCCTTCTTCGTTTCGGGATCACCGAAACGTCGGGTTCTTGTCTGCGGAAAACAAGAGACAAAGCCAAAAAGCACCCGAGGGCGCAACGCGCTGTCGGGTGTTGACCTCCGGGCTCATTATGTCGGCCCCGGTCGGCGGCTCCAAGTCGTAACTTGTCAGCAGATGGGCGGGCTTAAACAGCAAGCGGGTTGGAAAGTCAAGGCTGGTACGTCCACTGCGCCGCGCGCTTGCGAGGATATTCATTTCGACTATACTGAATATTCCTGCAGCACTCCATGGGAGTGGATTGTCCGTGTCCCTTTATATCCGTGACGACAAGGTCGATGAACTGGCAAACGAGGTCATGCGGCGGCTTGGTACGAAGACCAAGACAGAGGCCGTGCGCGTGGCGCTGGAGAACGAGCTGAAGCGGGCCGGCGAGGAGCTGTCTTTGGAGGAGCGCGTGAAACGGCTGCAAGACCGCGTCGCCGCTCGCATGGGGCCGCATGCCGCCGATTTTGATGAAAAGGCTTACATGGACGAGATGTGGGAAAGCTGATGTTTCTCGACGCATCGGCCGTGGTCGCCGTTCTGACCCGCGAGGAAGAGGCTGAGGCCTTGCTTGCCAAGATCGCCGGCTCCAAAGAGCCGATCCACTATTCATCGGTAACGATGTTCGAGGCGGTGATCGGGATTTCCCGAAAGACGGCAATCAGCATTCACGGAGACCAGCGTCCCACTCCACCTGAACTGATCGCGCAAGCTCAGGGAGATGTGGAAGAGTTCATGCGGAGCATCGGCGCCGTTGAAGTTGCCTTTCCGCCC
>NZ_CP090095.1:0-62500 GCF_021391675.1 Neorhizobium galegae | reverse complement strand
TTCCAATGACACGGGTTCCATCCTGGCTTTCCTTCCGGGCCAGGCGGAAATCCTGCGCACTGCCGAGCGGCTAGCGGGCCGGTTCGGGCCGGAGACCGTAGTGGTGCCGCTTTACGGCAATCTTTCCCAGAAGCAGCAGGATCTGGCGATCCGCCCGCCGCCCGCCGGGCAGCGCAAGATCGTGCTGGCCACGTCGATCGCCGAAACCTCGATTACTATAGATGGAGTGAGGATCGTCATCGACAGCGGGCTGCAGCGTCTGCCGGTGTTCGAACCCTCGACCGGGATTACCCGGCTGGAGACGGTGCGGGTTTCCCGCGCCTCGGCCGACCAGCGGGCGGGCCGCGCCGGACGTACCGAGCCGGGCATTGCGATGCGCCTCTGGCATCCCGGCCAGACGGCGGCGCTGCAGGCTTTCACCCCGCCGCAGATCCTGGCGAGCGATCTTTCCGGCCTGGTACTCGATCTTGCCCATTGGGGCGTTCAGGACCCGAAGGCGCTTGCCTTTCTCGATCCGCCTCCCGGGCCGGCCTTCAATGAGGCAAAGGTGCTGCTCAACCAACTCGGCGCGCTCGACCCTCAGGGCGGGCTGACGGAAAAGGGCCGGCTGATGCGGGAACTGGCGCTCCCGCCGCGGCTTTCGGCCATGGCGATCTCGGCCGCCGAAGAAGGTTTCGGCAGGCAGGCAGGTCTGCTTGCGGTGCTCCTGACCGAACAGGGGCTTGGCGGCAGCGACATCGACCTCGACGAGCGGCTGCGCCGGTTCCGCAACGAACGCGGCGAGAGGGCCGATGCGGCGCGCAAACTGGCGGACCGGATCGTTTCGAACCTGCCGAAGAGATCGCAGTCGACTGAAACGGTTCTGGCCGGCCGGCTTCTCCTGCATGCCTATCCCGACCGGATCGCCCTGCAGCGCGGCGGGCGCGGGCGTTTCGTGATGGCGAACGGGCGCGGCGCGGAACTGCAGGAAACGGAGCGGCTGGCGGCATCGCAGATGCTCGTCATCGCCGACCTGACCGGCCGGGCGGCGCAGGCGCGCATCCTGGCTGCGGCGGAGATCAGCCGGACGGATGTGGAGGCCGAGCTTTCCGGCGCAATCCGCGAGAGCGAGGAGTGTTTCTTCGACCGGGCGAGCCGGCAGGTGCGCGCCCGCAAGGTGACTCGGCTCGGCGCCATCATCTTCGAGGAAAGACCGATGCCCCGGCCGAGTGGCGAACGGGCCGCACAGGCGCTTGCGGACGGCGTGCGGGAGCTGGGGCTTCAGGTTCTGCCATTCTCCAAGGAAGGCGCGCAGTTGCGCGACCGGATCGGCTTCCTAAACCGGTCGATTGGCGAGCCCTGGCCGGATATGAGCGACGATGCTCTGCTCGCCCGGCTCGACGACTGGTTCGTGCCGTTCCAGGGCAATGCATCGGGCATCGATACCATCAATCCCGGCAGCCTTTCGGAAGGGCTGCGCTCGCTCATTCCGCATGGCGTCTCGCAGGATCTCAACAAGCTGGCGCCGACGCATTTCGAAGCACCGACGGGCGAGCGGCATCCGATCCGTTACGACGGCGAGGAACCGGTCCTGGCGATCCGGGTGCAGGAACTGTTCGGGCTGAAGAAACATCCGGCGATTGCCGGCGGGAAACTGCCGCTGCTGCTCGAGCTCAACTCGCCGGCGCATCGGCCGATCCAGACGACGCGGGACCTGCCCGGCTTCTGGGCCGGTTCCTGGAAGGATGTGCGGGCCGAAATGCGCGGCCGTTATCCCAAACATCCCTGGCCGGAAGAGCCGGCCGAGGCTACGCCGACGACACGTGCCAAACCGCGAGGGACGTGACAGAATGCCGCCTGCGACCTGAAGTCGAGCCGGTTTATGAAGGCGGCCGCAAGTCACTTGTATAAGGCAAGGTAAAGAGCAGACGGTGAGCGTAGATAGTCCTTCAGTGCGTTTTGCGCAATTCGGCCCTTCGAGCCGGCGGATCCGGCTTCAGACGCTGGTGCGGCTGCGCTGGCTGGCGGTCGCCGGCCAGACGATCACCGTGGTCATCGTCGGGCTGCTGCTGCAGTTTCCGCTGCCTCTGCAGGAGGCCGCCATTCTGGTCGGCGCGCTCGCGATCGCCAATCTCACGCTGTCGGCCTGGTTTCCGCCGACCCACCGGCTCGGCCCGAAATCGGCGCTGGCGCTGCTTGGTTTCGACCTGTTGCAGATGGCGGCGCTGCTGTTCATCACCGGCGGGCTTGCCAACCCTTTTGCACCGCTGATCTGCGTGCCGGTGATCATCGCATTTGCATCGCAGCCGCTACGCCATTCGCTGGTCCTGATCGTCTTTGCACTGGTCTGCACCACCGTGCTCGCATTTTCGCCCTATCCGGTGCCCTGGTATGAGGGCGAGCCGCTCCGGATCCAGCCGGTCATGCAGCTCGGGGTCTGGTGTTCGATAGCCTCGATGATGATGTTCGCGGCCTTCTATGCCTACCGCGTCAGCCATGAGGCGACGCTGCTTGCCGATGCGCTGGCGGCGACCGAACTGGTCCTGGAGCGGGAAAAGCATCTTTCGCAGCTCGACGGACTGGCGGCCGCGGCCGCCCATGAGCTCGGCACGCCGCTCGCAACCATCAGCGTCGTCGCCAAGGAGATGGAACGCGAGCTCGGGCCCGACGACCGGTTCCGCGAGGACGTTCTTCTTCTCAGAAGCCAGAGCGAGCGCTGCCGCGACATTCTTCGCCGGCTCACCTCTCTTTCCGCCGAAAGCGAGGAACATATGCGTCGACTGCCTCTTTCCTCTCTGGTCGAGGAGGTGGTAGCGCCGCATCGGCAATTCGGCATCGAGATCGAGCTTGTGGAGAAGAACGAGCGGGGCAACGAGCCGGTCGGCAACCGCAATGCCGCCATCATATACGGGCTCGGCAACCTGATCGAAAATGCCGTCGACTACGCCCGGAGCAAGGTGATCGTCACGGTCGAGCACAATGCCGATCGGGTGGCGATCACCATCGAGGATGATGGCCAAGGTTATGCGCCGGATATTCTTTCGCGGATCGGCGAACCCTATATGACAAAGAGACCCCGGGAAGACGAACGGGCGGGTGGGCTTGGCCTCGGCCTCTTCATCGCCAAGACGCTGCTCGAAAGGTCCGGCGCCACGATCCGCTTCGGCAACCGCGACAGCGGCGAACCGGGTGCCCGCATTCATATCGAATGGCCGCGCTCGGTGATGGACGCGCAGGGCTTGAAATAATCCGGCCGGCCGGCCGATCATCATGAAAAGGCAAGCGGGGCCGTTGAAAACCCGCGGAGAAGAAAGAGATGGAAACACACCTGGAACCGACCAAGGTTCATGCCGACCCCGAACTCGGGCCTGACCCTTCGCTGCTGATCGTCGATGATGACGGCCCGTTCCTGCGACGGCTGGCGCGCGCGATGGAAACTCGCGGCTTCCTCGTCGATACGGCGGAGTCCGTCGCGGAAGGCATCGCCAAGACGAAGGCGCGGCCGCCGAAATATGCCGTGGTGGATTTGCGCCTCGGCGACGGCAACGGACTGGATGTGATCGAAGCGATCCGCCAGAGCCGCGAGGACACCAAGGTGATCGTGCTGACCGGCTATGGCAATATCGCAACGGCTGTGACGGCCGTAAAGCTCGGTGCGCTCGACTATCTCGCCAAGCCCGCCGATGCGGACGACATTTTTGGCGCGTTGACACAGCGGCCGGGCGAGCGGGCAGACGTGCCGGAAAACCCGATGTCTGCGGATCGCGTGCGCTGGGAACATATCCAGCGGGTCTACGAGATGTGCGAGCGTAACGTCTCCGAAACGGCACGCCGGCTCAACATGCATCGCCGCACGCTGCAGCGCATCCTCGCCAAGCGCGCGCCCAAATAATCAGCCGCCATCGCTCCCGGCATCGTCGAATGACTTGCCGGTCGCCCATTCTGCCAACATCAGGCGCTGGGCGGCGGCGCGAGAGAAGTTCAGCGTCATAGCCTTGCGGGTGGCGGGTGGCAGTCTGTGCTCCGGTGCGTCACGCAGCAGATGCCCGCCATAACCGTCCGAGAGGAAAAGGCCACAATCCTCCGGGAAGATATCGAGAGGCACATCCTTGTGCGTCGCGAAAAACAGCCGGTCGCAAAAATAACGGTATTCCGGCCACTTGCGGTCGATGCGAAAGTCCTCGATCGACGTCTTGATCTCGACGATCCAGATCTCGCCCTTTTCCGAAATGGTCACCAGGTCGGCGCGCCTTCCGCTCGACAGCACGAGTTCCGGCAATATCGCATGCCGCATGTCGTGGAGCAGAACCTGGACGCCCTTGCGCACCAGCATGGCGCGAGCCGACTGGCGACCATCTATTAATGGATTATTACTGGCAAGGTTGAGTATAGTCATAGAATCCCGAAAAACCCCTCCATGATGTTGCAAAAACGCCATGGCTTTATTCAATCATGCGCAGGCTCTGTTTTGATGCGCTGCAGCGCTTGCCAAGCGTAGTTTAATCGAAAATAACCCGTCATCAAAGATGGGCCAGAGGCCCGTCTAAATCGATTCGTTTATCCAAGAGATCTCCATGCGCTTTCGCACTAGCATGCTCGCACTCGGCTTGTTGGCAACCGCTGCCTTGGCCGGTTGCGCCTCCACGGTTCCCGGCGGCGGCACCCAGGTGGCCACCATCACCTACACCGATCAGATCTTCACCGACTCCTACGGATCGGTGAGGGATGCCGGCTATACCCTTCCGGCAATCCCGATCAACAAGGTGGACAAGCAGTATGTCCGCCAGATCGTCAGCTATCAGACCAGCGAAAAGCCTGGCACGATCGTCGTCAACACGCGTGAACGCCATCTCTACTACATCATGCCGAACGGCAAGGCGATGCGCTACGGCATCGGCGTTGGCAAGCAGGGTTTTGCCTGGTCCGGCACGGCCTATGTCGCCTGGAAGCAGGAATGGCCGACCTGGCACCCGCCGAAGGAAATGGCCGGCCGCCGCCCGGACGTTGCCAAATACGTCGAAGACGGCATGGGACCCGGCCTCAGCAACCCGCTCGGCGCACGCGCCATGTACCTGTTCAACGAAAAGGGCCAGGATACGCTCTTCCGTCTGCACGGCACGCCGGAATGGAATTCGATTGGCACCGCGGCTTCGTCGGGCTGCATCCGCCTGATCAACCAGGACGTCATCGACCTCTACAGCCGCGTCCGTCCGGGCCGCGAAACCAAGGTCGTCGTGATCCAGTAATCGCGAAATTCGACGAGAATACGAAAAGGCCGCCGAGAGATGTCTCCGGCGGCCTTTTTCTTTGCCTGATCCTCTGCTCGCCGGTCAGCCGGCGAGCTTGGCTTTCAGCTCCAGACGGCGGCGATGCAGGACCGGTTCGGTATAACCGTTCGGCTGTTCGCGACCCTTGAGCACCAAATCGAGCGCTGCCTGGAAGGCGACGGAACTGTCGAAATCCCTGGCCATCGGTATATAGAGCGGGTCGCCTGCGTTCTGGCCATCGACGACGCCGGCCATGCGCTTCATCGTCTCGACGATCTGCTCTTCGCTGGTGAGCTTGTGGTAAAGCCAGTTCGCCATGTGCTGGGCGGAGATGCGCAGCGTCGCGCGGTCTTCCATCAGGCCGACATTGTTGATGTCCGGCACCTTGGAGCAGCCGACGCCCTGGTCGATCCAGCGGACGACGTAGCCGAGAATGCCTTGTGCGTTGTTGTCGAGTTCGCGCTGGATTTCCTCCAGGGTCCAGTTCGGCCGCACAGCGACCGGCACGGAGAGGATATCCGACAGTTTGGCGCGGGTCCGGTTCTTGAGGCCGGCCTGGACGGCGGCAACGTCGATCTTGTGATAGTGGGTGGCGTGCAGCGTGGCCGCCGTGGGCGACGGGACCCAGGCGGTATTGGCGCCGGCCCTCGGATGAGCGATCTTCTGTTCCAGCATAGCCGCCATCATGTCGGGCATGGCCCACATGCCCTTGCCGATCTGCGCGTGGCCGGACAGGCCGCATTCGAGGCCGATATCGACGTTCCAGTTCTCGTAGGCCGCGATCCAGGCGGCCTGCTTCATGTCGCCCTTGCGGATCATCGGGCCCGCTTCCATGGATGTATGGATCTCGTCGCCGGTGCGGTCGAGGAAGCCGGTATTGATGAACACGACACGTTCTCGCGCCTCGCGGATGCAGGCCTTGAGGTTGATCGTGGTGCGGCGCTCCTCATCCATGATGCCCATTTTCATGGAATTGGCTGGAATGCCGAGCGCCTGTTCAACGCGGGTAAAAATCTCGCAGGCGAAGGCGACCTCTTCCGGCCCGTGCATCTTCGGCTTCACCACATACATGGAACCGGCGCGGGAATTCTGGCGGCGGCCGTTCGGGCCGATATCGTGGATGGCGATCAGCGCCGTCACCATCGCATCCATGATGCCTTCCGGCACTTCCCTGCCGTCACTGTCCAGCACCGCCGGATTGGTCATCAGGTGACCGACATTGCGGATCAGCATCAGCGAGCGGCGCTTGACCGTCACATCGCCGCCGGGAGGGGCCTTGAACGTTGTGTCGGAGTTGAGCTTGCGGATGAAGGACTTGCCGCCCTTGCTCACCTCTTCCTGGAGGTCGCCGTTCATCAGGCCGAGCCAGTTGCGGTAGACGACGACCTTGTCCTCGGCATCGACGGCGGCGATCGAGTCTTCGCAGTCCATGATCGCAGTGATCGCCGATTCCAGCCAGACATCCGAAATCTTGGCTGGATCGTCCTTGCCGATCGCCGTCGTGGCATCGATGAGGATTTCGATATGCAGGCCGTTCTTCGTCAGCAGCAGATGGGTCGGCCCGGCGGGCTCGCCGAGATAGCCGGCAAACTGAGCCGGATCCGCGAGATTGACGGTCTTGCCGTCCTGAGCTGCGGCCGTCAACTTGCCGCCGGTGACCACAAACGAGGTCACCTCGGTCCAGCTTGCGCCGGAAAGCGGCACGGACTGATCAAGGAAGTCACGCGCCCAGGCGATGACCTTGGCGCCGCGGACCGGATTGTAGGCCTTGCCCTTTTCAGCGCCGTCGGTTTCGGCAATGGCGTCGGTGCCATAAAGCGCATTGTAAAGCGAACCCCAACGGGCATTGGCGGCGTTCAGCGCATAACGGGCATTCATGACCGGGACGACGAGCTGTGGGCCGGCGATCTCGGCGATTTCCGGATCGACCCTGTCGGTCGAAACCGTGAAATCCGGCCCTTCCGGCAGCAGGTAACCGATGTCGCGCAGGAAGGTTTCGTAAACAGCCAGATCGCTGGGTGCTCCGTTCTTGCGGTACCAGTCGTCGAGTTTTACCTGGAAGGCGTCCCGCTTGGCGAGAAGCTCGCGGTTCTTCGGCGCCAGGTCGTGGACGATCTTCGAGAACTCGGAGAAAAACCGTTCGGCATCGACACCGGTCGCCGGCAGCGCTTCCTTCACCAGGAAGTCGTGGAGCTTCTCGTCGATTGCGAGACCATTTTTTTCGATACGGGCCATCGGTTCCTCCGAATTTTCCAGTCGCGCGCAAGTCTCTTTGGTAGCGAGGGAAATTGCAATTGCACAAATATTGAATGACTTATGCCATATCGGAAATAATCGCGAACGATAGCAGCTATTTCCGGCTTGCCTCCGGGGAATGCCGTTCCCAATACGGGATCGGCCCATAAAGGTCGGCAAGATATTCGATGAAGGCGCGGACCTTGGAAGGGAGATGCTGCCGGCTCGGATAGACCGCCGAGACCGAGATATTCTTCGAGCCCTCATATCCGGGCATCACCATCACCAGCCGCCCATCCTTGAGCTCGTTGCCGATATCCCAGGTGGATCTTAGCGCGATGCCGAGACCGGCGATCACCGCTTCGCGGATGACTTCGCTCGAATTGGTGTTCAGCATCCCGGCTGGCCGATAGATCAGCGGGCCTTTGGGGCCTTCCAGCCTCCAGGGTTCGCCATTGTGGGCCGTCAGGCAGTGATGGTTCGCCAGTTCCTCGATACTCGTCGGAGCGCCGTGGCGTTCGACATAGGAGGGCGAGGCGCAGAGGATGCGCCGGACCTGGACGAGTTTGCGGGCGACAAGGCTGGAATCCTTCAGCTCGGAGATGCGGATTGCCACGTCGAAACCCTGGGCGATGATATCCGTGAACTCATCTGACAGCATCAGGTCGATCGACAGATGTGGGTTCGCCTGCATGAATGTCGGAAGATGCGGCGCGATGTGCATCCGACCGAACGAGGTCGGCGCGGAGATGCGCAGATTGCCGGCGATCTCGGTCGATCGGCCCGAAACGAATTGCTCGGCATCCTCGATCCCGGTCAGGATATTGGCGATCCGATCGTAAAAACCCTTGCCGGCATCGGTCATTCCGATCTGGCGGGTGGTGCGCTGCAGGAGGCGCGTCCCCAGTTGCTCCTCCAGCCGCTTGATGCGCTTCGAGACCACCGCCGGGGAAATGCCAAGGCTCTTCGCCGCCGCCGACATATTTCCGCTGGCTGCGACTTTGACGAAGATTTCCAGATCGGCGAGATTGGTGATCACTGCGATTTGTTCCCAGCTGGAATAAATACCGGCTCACTTACGCCCTTTTAAAGGGCGCTTAAAGGGCAATCCGCCCTAGGCGCCGAGCAACGTGAGCGGGCTAAACCGCTTGGAAAACGGCTATCCTCGGCCTGCCGACTGCAACCGCAGTAATCCGTGCCTCGACGAATTTTCGCGACCCCTCGATTTCCGGCGCATCCAGTTCTTCCGAAATTGTTACCACCGCATCCCTGGCGCCATCCGCATTCGCCTGCGTCTGCGCGGCGGCGATTGCGTGCTCGCGCGCGGCGGTCAGCGCTGCCGTTTCACCGATGACCGCAATCCGCTCGCCCGCTCCGGACACTATAAATCGGCCCTCTTCCGGGGAAGTGACGACAATGGTGACGCTGGCACGGACCTGGCCGACCACAGCCCCGACGGCGTTTGCAACATCGGCATCGGCAGGAATGATCGACTGCGCGCCGAGCATATCCGCGACCGCCGGATAATAGACGGGTGCTGAAGCCCCGAGCCCGATCAGCGACCGATCCAGCGAAACGGAGAACCGGGCAATGCCGGGAACGCGTTTCAGCGCTCGGTCGACGGCAAGCGAAACCGCGGGATCGATGGCTCCGGCGCCATCTTCGGCGAGGCAGGCTGCGAGCACCGCTTCGGACGACTGGCGCGTCAGCCGGCTCACGATCTTCTCAGCCAAGTCTTCCGAGGACGCGGCGATCCCGCGCCCCGCGCCGTCCTTGCGCCGGGCGGCAAGTTCCAGCCCTAGCCTTGCAGCCTCTCCGTGCCATTGGCCCTGGCGGCCGAGTACATGCAGCGCATCGGAAGGGGTGATGCCGGAGAGATGCACCAGCCCTCTCGCAACCAGCCGGTCGAGGATTGCCTTCTGCGAATTCATCGTCAGCAGATCGTTGAGCGAAACCGGCACGTTGCCGATGCGGGCAAAAAGCGCCTGTTCCGGCGGCTGCAGGCCCTGGGCCATCACATCCGGCACGCCGGTTCGCACCGCAAAGCGGCCGTCGTGCCGGCCGGCATGGCTGGCGCGCAGCTGTTTTTCCAGCGTCGACAGGATGATCTCGCCATGCGCCATGGCGGCGAGGCTGAGCGGCAGAAGCCGGCGCGGACCGAGCGTGAGCCGCGCTTCGAGGCCGCGGTCGTCGATATGAACCTCGGAATCGCCGCCAAGCCCATAGGTGCGCAGCGCCACCGCCTCCACCATCGTGCGATGGCCGCCGACCACCGCGCCCTCTTCCGCCAGCTTCGGCCGCCCGCCATCGAGAACCGCGACATCCGTGGTGGTGCCGCCGATGTCGGAAACCACCGCCTGATCGAGCCCAGTCAGAAAATGCGCCCCGACAAGGCTTGCGGCGGGGCCGGAAAGGATGGTTTCGATTGGCCGCAGCCGCGCCTCGGCAGCGGAGATCAGCGCGCCATCGCCGCGCACCACCATCATCGGCGCCGTTATGCCACGGGCGGTCAGAAAGCCCTCGCAGGAACCGACCAGCCGGTCGATGATCGACACCAGCCGGGCATTGAGCAGCGTGGTCAACGCACGGCGAGGACCGCCGAGTTTCGACGACAGTTCGTGGCTGCAGGTGGCGGGCAGATGCGAAAGCGCGCGAATACGGTCCCTCACCCGGATTTCGTGAGCCGGATTCCGGACGGCGAAATAACCGGCGACCGCAAAGGACGAAACCGTTCCGCCAAGCGCCGGCATGGCCGTTTCCAGAGCCGCCATGTCGAGCAGCGTCTCGTTGCCGTGCACGTCATGGCCTCCGGGCAGGAAGATCACCGGATCGCTTCCCAGCGCCTCGGCAAGCCCGCCACGGGTGAGATCCTCCGAGGTGAAGCCGACCATGATCAGGGCCGCACGACCGCCCTGCCCTTCGACCAGCGCATTGGTGGCAAGCGTGGTCGACAGCGAAACGAGGCCGATTGCCGAGGCGGAAGCGGCACTTTTCTCCAGCACCGCATCGACGGCGCCGGCAATGCCGACCGCCAGATCGTGCCGGGTCGTCAGCGATTTCGCCTTGGCAACAACGCCTTCGCCCTCGCGGAACAGCACCGCATCCGTATAGGTGCCGCCGGTATCGATTCCGAGAAGGAGAGGGCCGGGAAGAATGGATGAGGCCACGCGAGAATCCTGAAGATCAGTCTATGGATCAATAGCGCATAGGCCGCCAAGATCAATTCACCAGCGGAGACCTCCGATGTCGCGGACTGACCCGCATCAGCAGACCATCTCGCGGCTGGGTGGTCAACTTCTGGACCGGCCAGACCTTGGTCTCAGGCGTAACGTCGAAACGATAGCGACCCATCAGCACCGCGAGCGCGATTACCGCCTCCTGCAGGGCGAAGGTGGCGCCGATGCAGGTGCGCGGGCCCGCGCCGAAAGGCAGATACTGGAACCGGTTCAGCTTGCCGCGGTTCTCGGGCAGAAAACGCTCGGGCATGAAGGCCCGCGGCTTTTCCCAATAAAGTTCGTGGCGGTGCAGCGTCCAGGGCATGACCAGCACGGTCACGCCGGCGTCGATCCTGACCGTCTTGCCTTCCGGGCTCGTCCAGTTGTCGTCGCTGATCGCTTCGCGATTGATCGAGGGTGCCGGCGGATAGAGCCGCAATGCCTCCTCGAACGCCGCGCGCACCCAGGGCATCAGTTCCAGCCATTCGACCGGATCGGCGCCGGTCGCCAGAACGCGGTCGATCTCCTCTTCCATGTTCTGCCGTACCGACGGCGATTCCGCGACGCAATAGAGCGTCCAGGCAAGCGCCCGGGCCGTGGTCTCGTGCCCCGCGCCGATGAAGGTGAGGATATTGTCCTCGATCTCGCCCATGGTCAGTCCGTCGGGACCGGCAAGCTGCAGCAGCAGCGTCAGGAAATCCTGCGGCACATCGCTCGGATGTTTGCGCATCCGCTCCTGCCGCATAAGCATGGTTTCGGCAACCACGCGCCGGAACTTGTCGAGGATCCGCCTGCCGCCGATGCGCGTTACGCGCGGCACCCAGGGCGGGGCGCGCAGCATGTCCATCGGGTCAATCCGGCCCATGCGATGCAGAAGCTGGTCGACATCGTCGGCAACGGTCTCCTTGTTCCCGGCGATCTCCCCGGAAAACAGGGTTTCGGCGAGGATGGCATAGGTCAGTTCGGTCATGTCCACGGAAATATCACGGACCGAGCCCTCGGCGCCGGCCTCGGCATATTTCCTTGAGAACTCCTCGGTCTGGCTCAGCATCTGGCCGGCAAAACCGCGGGAATGCCTTGGCGTGAAAACCGGCGCCATTGCCTTGCGGCAGCGTTTCCAGACCTCGCCTTCCGCCGTCAGCAGGCCGTCCCGGAGGATCGGGCGAAGGACGAGCTGGCGGATCTCCGACATGACGTAATTGCTGACATTGTCCACCAGAATGTGCCGGATAAGCCCGGGATGATTGACGATCAGCGTCCGTTCCTTGAAGAACTTCGTCTCGAACCAGGGCAGCGTGTAGGAAACCTTGCCCCAAAGTTCCAGCGGATTGCGCAGCGCAGTCCAGATGACCTCGATCGGGTTCAGCAACCGATCTCGATGCGGAGGTGCCGGCGGAACGAAGGGTTCGGGGCGGATGTCCATGGACAGCCCTCCTCAGGGGTTTCCTATGGAGGGTATATCAGCCGTCAGAGGAGGGATTTCAACTCGGCGAGCTTGTCGTTGACCAGCCAGCCGTAATAATTTTCCTCCGGCAGGCCGCCGCGGGCAGCCAAGGCGGCGGCGCGCTGCGCCGAACCGCCGGTATTGTAGAGTGTCGCGGTGATGCCGGGGTTGCGGGAAATATCCATGCCGGCGATCGTCTTGTAGTCGTCGATCGAGCGGCGGATGCTGGCTGCCATATAGGCGAGCGACTTGTCCGGGTCCATGATCGCATCATAGACCGCGGCGGCCTTGTTCTCGTCGAGCTTCGGGTAACCGGAATTCCTGGAAACCATGTCCGAGAGCATCAGCGCCGTCAGCGGGTTGACCTGGCCGAGGCCGAAAGTCTGACCAGCATAGAAGGGCTGGAAGAAGACCGCGCTGAACCGATTGTCGGGAAACGAGGTGCCCCCGACCGAACGGCCGCGAAAGCTCTTTTCCCAGACGCCTTCGCGGCAGGACCAGAGCTTGTAGGAATCGGCGAAATCATCGCATTTCCCGAATTCCGGCCGGTCGAGGAACTGCTGGATGCTCTCGTCGCCGTAGCCGAAACGGAAACTGTTGCCGGCATAGGCGGCCGCCTTGACGTAATAGGTCTGCAGCCGGTCATAGGCATCGACATTGTAGGTGTGCTCGCCGACGATCGCGCCGATCATGTGGATCGGATCGATGCCGTAATCGGCGGCCGTCGACTTGATCTTGCCGATCAGCTTCTTGTCGGAAGCCAGCAGGTCGCGGATTTTCTCGTATTTGTCATCGAAGGTCGTGCGGCCGGCGCGAGTCCGGCGTACCGAGGCACCCGGAACCTTCGGCTGTTCCGCGTGGCGATTTCCTTCGGGAACCATGGTGAGGCCGCCTGCGAACGCGGAAGAGGCCGCGGACGTTGCGACGACAAGGATCAGGGCCAGAAGGATGCGTTTCAAGATTTGCGTGTCCCAGGACTTCGACTATGCCGATCTCCGGCACCGGATGCTTAAAGCCATTCCAGACCGACTCACTCAAGCGCCGGACATTTCCATGAAAACGCGCTTCCCTTACGCGAGGCGCAAGGACCGTGTCGAGACGGGGGCGATCAAAATCCCGTCAGTGCTCGGAAATGAGCAGCCGGACGTTGCCCGGCTGCCACGATTGCGCACTCAGAGAATGTAGCGCGACAGATCGGTGTCGGCGGCAAGATCGCCGACATGCTTCTTGACGTATTCCGCATCGATCGTGACGGCGGTGCCACCCTGATCCGGGGCATTGAACGAGATTTCGTCGAGCACCCGTTCCATCACGGTCTGCAGCCGGCGGGCGCCGATATTCTCGACCGAGGAGTTGAGGTGCACGGCGACATCCGCCAGAGCGTCGATCGCATCCTCAGTGAAGTCGAGCGTCAGCTCTTCCGTTTCCATCAGCGCCTTGTACTGGCGGATAAGGCTCGCCTCGGTTTCCGTCAGGATGCGGCGGAAGTCTTCCTTGGTGAGCGGCCTCAATTCGACGCGGATCGGCAGGCGACCCTGAAGCTCCGGCAGAAGGTCGGAGGGCTTGGAGACGTGGAAGGCGCCCGAAGCGATGAAGAGGATGTGATCGGTCTTCACCGGCCCGTATTTGGTCGACACCGTGGTGCCTTCGACCAGCGGCAGCAGGTCGCGCTGCACGCCTTCGCGGGACACACCGGCGCCCATTCCGCCGTCGCGGGCGGCGATCTTGTCGATCTCGTCGAGGAAGACGATGCCGTCGTTTTCGACCGAGCGGACAGCCTCGCGCTGAATGACCTCGTTGTCGATCAGCTTGTCGGATTCGTCGCGGATCAGCTCGCCATAGGATTTCTTGACGGTGGTGCGGACCTTCTTGGTGCGGCCGCCCATCGCCTTGCCGAACATTTCCGACAGGTTCAGCACGCCGATATTGGCGCCTGGCATGCCGGGAATCTCGAAACCGGGCATGCCGGAGCCACTGTCGGCCACTTCGATGTCGATTTCCTTGTCATCCATCTCGCCGTCGCGCAGCTTCTTGCGGAAGCTGTCTCGGGTAGCCGGCGAGGCAGTGGAGCCCACCAGGGCATCGAGCACGCGTTCCTCGGCGCTCATATGGGCCTTGGCCTGTACGTCGGCGCGCATCTTGTCGCGCACGAGGCCGATGCCGATTTCGACAAGATCGCGGATGATCTGCTCGACATCGCGGCCGACATAACCGACTTCGGTGAACTTGGTGGCCTCGACCTTGATGAAGGGCGCGCCGGCGAGCTTCGCCAGGCGACGCGATATCTCCGTCTTGCCGACGCCGGTCGGGCCGATCATCAGGATGTTCTTCGGCATCACTTCGTCGCGCAGGCTCTCGTCGAGCTGGTGGCGGCGCCAGCGATTGCGGAGCGCAATCGCCACCGCGCGCTTGGCGTCGTGCTGGCCGATGATGTGCCGATCCAGCTCAGAGACGATTTCCCGGGGTGAAAAGTTACTCATGTCAAATCCGTTTCTTCTGGTGCGTCCAGCGCCATGAAATGGGCCGGACCGTAAATGGATGTCCTGCTGTCGACGTAGCGGAAGCCGGCCTTTTCATAGGCGCGGATCGCCTGGGCATTTTCCGGATCCGGATCGATGACGATCCTTTTCGCGCCGTTCTCGAAAAGTTCAGAGGTCAGCTGGCGGATAGTCGCGCTGCCATGGCCGATGCCGACAAGCTCAGCATTGCCGATCGAGATGTCGATGCCAAGCGTGCCCTTCGGCTGATCCTGATAGGGATGATCCTCTTCGAGATGCGGATCGTAGTACTGGAGATAGGCGATCGGCCTGCCGTCCAGTTCCGCGATCATCGGCCGGGTCTCGACGCTCGTCATCGAATATTCGATGCTCGCCAGTTCCTCGTCGACCTTACCCCACCATTTCGCGATATGCGGCTCGGCGAGCCACGTCGCCAAGAGAGAAAAATCCTCACGGGTGACATCACGAAACGAGTAGCGGGGCGCGCCTTCAGCCATCGGCGTCCAGCGTTTCGATGACCAGGTTGTGGTTGGTATAGACGCAGATATCGGCGGCGATATCGAGCGCCTTGCGGGCGATCTCCTCGGCCGACTTGTCCGTATCCATCATCGCGCGGGCGGCGGCATAGGCATAGTTGCCGCCGGAGCCGATCGCGATCGTTCCGTGCTCCGGTTCGAGCACGTCGCCATTGCCGGTGATCGCCAGCGTCGTCGACTTGTCGGCGACCAGCATCATCGCTTCGAGATTGCGCAGGTACTTGTCCGTGCGCCAGTCCTTGGCGAGCTCGACGGCGGCGCGCATCAGCTGGCCCGGATATTGTTCGAGCTTCTTTTCAAGCCGGTCGAGCAGCGTGAACGCATCAGCCGTCGCGCCAGCAAAACCGGCGATCACCTCGCCCTTGCCGATGCGGCGCACCTTGCGGGCATTGCCCTTCATCACCGTCTGGCCGAGGCTCACCTGGCCGTCGCCGGCCATGATGACCTTGCCGCCTTTCCGAACAGTAATAATGGTTGTCATAAGCCACCTGTTGGCCCGTCCTGCGGGCATTGGTTTTCAGAGCATTTCCGCCCCGTTGGGCATTTATGTAAGTCGGTCCAGGGCGAATGCAATCTCATGATGCGATGCCGCCGCCACTGCCCTGCTTTTGCTGGATATTTGACGTAGTGCCTGATAAGGAGCGCAGATCGATCGCATGGAGCAGACCCAGATGGGTGAGACGACTACCGCACGCATGGGCAACATCGTCCGCAAGACCAACGAAACCTCCGTTTCCGTTTCCGTCAATCTCGACGGCGCCGGCGCGGCCAGGATTTCCACGGGCGTCGGCTTTTTCGACCACATGCTGGACCAACTCTCGCGACATTCGCTGATCGACATGGACATCGAGGTCACCGGCGACCTGCATATCGACGACCACCATACGGTGGAAGACACCGGTATCGCGATCGGCCAGGCGATCTCCAAGGCGCTCGGCGACCGTCGCGGCATCACCCGTTACGCCTCGCTCGACCTTGCCATGGACGAGACCATGACCAAGGCGGCCATCGACGTGTCCGGCCGGCCGTTCCTGGTCTGGAACGTCGCGTTCAGCGCGCCGAAGATCGGCACGTTCGATACGGAACTGGTGCGGGAATTTTTTCAGGCGCTTGCCCAGAATGCGGGCATCACGCTGCATGTCCTGAACCACTACGGCGCCAACAACCATCATATCGCCGAGACCTGCTTCAAAGCCGTGGCACGGACACTTCGCGCCGCCATTGAAATCGACCCGCGGCAGGCCAATCGCGTTCCTTCGACCAAGGGAATGCTGGTCTGACTGCTTGAGGAGACAATCCTTGAGAAGCTATCTCGTTCTGACCCCGCCCAATGACCCGCGAAGCGGACCCGAGAGGGATCTCCAGTCGATCCTCGTTCTGCGGGACGGGTTTTCCTGGCTGGCGCTGTTGTTTCCGTGGATCTGGCTGTTCTGGCATAGGCTGTGGATTGCCGGAAGCGTGGTGCTGCTGGTCCAGATCGGCAGCGGCATCCTGATGCAGGTTCCTGGCTTCTGGACCGCCGGCCTGCTGCTTGGCTTCGCCACCAGCCTGCTCACGGCACTCGAGGGCCGACATTATCGCTCCGAGGCGCTGATCCATCGCGGCTGGGCACTGGGAACGGTGATCTCCGCCCACGATCTGCGCACAGCCGAGGAGATCTATTTCTCCGGCCTGCCGCAGCCGGAACAACAACCAATGCCGGTCTCGGCCGAGTGGGCAAAGCAGGCAAAGCCGCCCGCCGCCGGATGGCAGGCCCCACACATGGGCCTTTTCGAACATGGAGGACGCTGATGCGCGTCGCAATCATCGACTACGGGTCCGGCAACCTCCGTTCCGCGACCAAGGCCTTTGAACGGGCCGCCCGGGAAGCCGGCATCGACGCGGTCATCGACCTGACCGACAAGGCCGAGGCCGTCGCCACCGCCGACCGTATCGTGCTGCCGGGCGTCGGCGCCTACGCGGATTGCAGCGCCGGCCTCGCCGCCGTGCCGGGCATGCGGGAAGCCATCCTCGACGTCGTCGAGCACAAGGGCCGCCCTTTCCTCGGCATCTGCGTCGGCATGCAGCTGATGTCGTCGCGCGGGCTTGAAAAGACGACCACCGACGGATTTGGCTGGATCGAAGGCGACGTCGTCGAGATGACCCCGAGCGATCCCAGCCTCAAGATTCCGCAGATCGGCTGGAACACGCTCGATATCCATCACCCCCACCCGCTATTTGACGGCATCCCGACCGGGTCGGACGGCCTGCACGCCTATTTCGTGCACTCCTACCATCTGGCGGCCAAGCACCGCAGCGACGTGATCGCGACCACTGAGTACGGCGGTTCGATGACCGCGTTCGTCGGCCGCGACAATGTGGCGGGCTCCCAGTTTCATCCTGAGAAAAGCCAGACACTAGGGCTTGCCCTCATCTCCAATTTCCTGCGCTGGAAGCCCTGAGCTCGCGCGAACTCTCAAGGACCGAAGACATGATCCTCTTTCCTGCAATCGACCTGAAGGACGGCCAGTGCGTGCGCCTCAAGCTCGGCGATATGGACCAGGCCACCGTCTACAATCCCGATCCCGCAGCCCAGGCCAAGGCTTTCGAGGACCAGGGGTTCGAGTGGTTGCATGTGGTAGACCTGAACGGCGCCTTCGCGGGGACAAGCGTCAACGGCGCTGCCGTCGACGCGATCCTCAAGGCCACGAAGAACCCGGTGCAGCTCGGCGGCGGCATCCGCACGCTCGACCATATCGAAAACTGGCTGGCGCGCGGGCTTGCCCGCGTCATCCTCGGCACCGTCGCGGTGCGCGATCCGGCGCTGGTCATCGAGGCCTGCAGGCAGTTTCCTGGCAAGGTCGCCGTCGGCATCGACGCCAAGGGCGGAAAGGTCGCGGTCGAGGGCTGGGCGGAAGCGTCCGAGCTCGGCGTCATCGAGCTGGCCAAGAAATTCGAAGGCGCCGGCGTTTCGGCGATCATCTATACCGACATCGACCGCGACGGCATTCTGGCCGGCATCAATTGGGCCTCGACGCTGGAACTCGCCGATGCCGTTTCCATTCCGGTGATCGCATCGGGCGGGCTTGCCTCGATCGACGACATCAGCCGCATGCTGGAGCCGGATGCGGCCCGGCTCGAAGGCGCGATTTCCGGCCGTGCGCTATATGACGGCCGCATCGATCCCAGGGAGGCGCTGGCCCTGATCCGCTCCAGACAAGGACGTGCCGCATGACCCTCAAAGCCCGCGTCATCCCCTGCCTGGACGTCAAGGACGGCCGCGTCGTGAAAGGCGTCAACTTCGTCGACCTGATCGATGCCGGCGATCCCGTCGAGGCCGCCAAGGCCTATGATGCTGCCGGTGCCGACGAGCTCTGCTTCCTCGACATCACCGCCTCCTCCGACAATCGCGAGACGATTTTCGACGTCGTCGCCCGTACCGCCGACCATTGCTTCATGCCGCTCACCGTCGGCGGCGGAGTGCGTGCCGTCGGCGATATTCGCAAGCTGCTGCTGGCCGGCGCCGACAAGGTGGCGATCAACTCGGCGGCGGTCAACAATCCGGATTTCGTGGCGGAAGCCGCCGACAAGTTCGGCAACCAGTGCATCGTCGTGTCGATCGACGCCAAGCGGCGGCGCAGCCAGGCGATCGGTGGCGACAATCTGAGCGCCTGGGAGATCTACACGCATGGCGGCCGCAACGCGACCGGCATCGATGCCGTCGAGTTCGCCGTCAAAATGGTCGAGCGCGGCGCCGGCGAGCTGCTCGTCACCTCCATGGACCGGGACGGTACCAAGAGCGGCTACGACCTGGAGCTGACGCGGATGATCGCCGACAGCGTCCGAGCACCAGTCATCGCGTCGGGCGGCGTCGGAAACCTGGACGACATGGTCGCCGGCATCAAACAGGGCCACGCGACGGCGGTCCTGGCCGCATCGATTTTCCACTTCGGGACCTATACGGTCGGTCAGGCAAAGCATTATATGGCAGAGCACGGCATCGCCATGCGGCTCGATTGAGCGGTCGGAGAGAATGTTATGAGTGAATTTTCCCTGATCGACCTCGAGCGGATCGTCGCCGAGCGGGCCAAGGCCTCGCCGGAGGAATCTTGGACGGCAAAACTGGTCGCCGCCGGCCAGGAGAAGGCCGCAAAGAAGCTCGGCGAAGAAGCCGTCGAAACGGTGATCGCCGCGATCAAGCACGACGCCAAAAATCTGACGGCGGAAAGCGCCGATCTTCTCTATCATCTTTTGGTCGTCTTGAATATTGCAGCGGTGCCGTTGCAGGATGTGCTCGACGAACTCCAGAGAAGGACCGGCCAGTCCGGCCTTCAAGAAAAGGCAAGCCGGCCGACATCATGAGCATTGCTTCCCAGCCCGCCGAGACGCCTGACCCTGAAACCGGCCCGAACACGGAATATTACTCGCCCTATCACCGCTTCACCGCGGAGGAATGGGCGAAGTTCCGCGCAGACACGCCCCTGACGCTCACTGCGGACGAGGTGCAGAGGCTGCGTTCGCTGGACGACCCGATCGATCTCGATGAGGTCAGGCGCATCTATCTCTCGCTGTCGCGCCTGCTGTCGACGCATGTGGAGGCGACGCAACGCCTCTTCCAGCAGCGAAACCGTTTCTTGAGCCTTTCCGACATCACCAAGACGCCCTTCATCATCGGCATTGCCGGGTCGGTCGCGGTCGGCAAATCGACCACCGCACGTATCCTGAAGGAACTGCTCGCCCGCTGGCCGTCGAGCCCGAAGGTGGATCTCATCACCACCGACGGCTTTCTCTACCCCAATGCCGTGCTGAGCCGCGAAAACCTTATGGAGCGCAAGGGCTTTCCGGAAAGCTACGATATCGGTACCATCCTGCGCTTCCTGTCGGCCATCAAGGCCGGCGAGCCGAACGTCAAGGCGCCGCGTTATTCGCATCTCACCTATGACGTTCTGCCTGACGAATACACGCTGGTCGACCGGCCGGACATCCTGATCTTCGAGGGCATCAACGTCCTCCAGTCGCGGGCGCTGCCGGCCGACGGCAAGATCGTTCCGATCGTCTCGGACTTCTTCGACTTCTCGATCTATATCGATGCCGACGAGGAGCAGATTCACAACTGGTACGTCCAGCGCTTCATGAAGCTGCGCCAGACCGCCTTCCGCGATCCGACCTCGTTCTTCAAGAAATACGCGGCGATCGATGCGGATGCGGCCCGTGCCGTTGCCGAAGGATTGTGGGAAAACATCAACCTGAAGAACCTGCGCCAGAACATTCTGCCGACCAGGCCCCGGGCGGACCTTATCCTGCGCAAGGGCCGCAACCACTTGGTGGAAACGGTCGAGCTGCGGAAACTGTAGGCGATCGATCGCCGGCTATTGAATTAAATCGTCAACTATTCACGCGGCGGAGCGTCAAGTTGATGCGTCCGCCGTTCTTCAGCAGCGTCGACGTACCCGGATAGATGCGATCGACGCCGTGGAAGGCGAGACGCCCCTCTCCGCCCAGCACGACGACATCCCCACTCGCCAACCGGAAAGAGCCGGTCGGGTCCTTTCGGTTCCGGCCACCGACCCGGAACAGGCAGCTGTTGCCCAGCGAGACGGAAAGAACCGGGGCGGCCAGATCGTTCTCGTCCCGGTCCTGATGCAGGCCCATCTTGGCATCGTCGGAATAGAAATTGATGAGGCAGGCTTCGGGCGGTTTCGGATAGCCGCCGAGCTTTCCCCAGAGATCGAGCAGTTCCCGTGGCATGGCGGGCCACGGCTTTTTCGTCAGCGGGTGAAAGGACTGGTAGCGGTATCCTTGGTCCTTGTCCGCTACCCAACCGAGCGGGCCGCAATTGGTCATGCGCACCGACATGGGTTTGCCGGTGCCGGGCATTTCGGGCGTGTAGAGCGGCGCCTCGGCCACGACGTCTCGTATCAGTTCGACCAGATGCTCCTGCGCCGGTCGATCCAGATAGTCGGGAAGGTGCCTGATGCCATTCGCAAGCGTCGCCAAAGATCAATCTCCGCCGTTAGTCGCCGCTTGGCCGGCCGCGCATCTTCTTGACGTCCGAACGGCCGGATTTTTCTTTCAGCCGACGCTCCACCGAACCCTTGGTCGGCTTGGTTTTCTTGCGTGGCGGCGGCGGCGGTTCGGCGGCCTTGAGGATCAGTTCCTTCAGCCGCTCGCGCGCGTCCTCCCTGTTGCGCTCCTGGCTGCGGAACCGGTTTGCCTCTATCATCAGCACGCCGTCCTTCGACACCCGTTTTCCGGCGAGCTTGATGGCGTTTTCCTTCACCCGCTCCGGCAAAGACGGCGTATTCACGATGTCGTAAAAGAGCTGGACTGCCGTCGAGACCTTGTTGACGTTCTGGCCCCCCGGCCCGCCCGCCAGCACGAATTGTTCCGTCAGTTCCCATCCGGCGATGGTAATGCGGTTGTTGATGACAAGGGGATTGCTGGCCATGGGTCTCTGGTCTTTGTTCTTGGGCGCATGCCGTGATCCGGAACCGGCACCCACGTTCGGGCGACATGCGGCAGGCCCGCATCTTTCCCACAAAGCCGGCAAAAAGAAAACCGCCGGCCCAGGGTGTTATCCCGGGCCGGCGGTTTCACGTGAATCCTTCAAAGATTACTCGGCGGCGGCAAGCATGACCGGAGCGGCGCTTCTCACCTTGCTGTCGACGTGGTCTTCGTACTGCCCGAAGTTCTGGATGAACATCGAGACGAGCTTCTTGGCATAGGCGTCGAACGCGGCGCCGTCCGCCCAGGTCGAGCGCGGATCGAGGATCGCATTGTCGACGCCATTGACGGCGACCGGAACTGCGAAACCGAAGTTCGGATCGGTCCGGAACTCGGCGTTCTTGAGGCTGCCATCGAGCGCAGCACTTAAGAGAGCGCGGGTTTCCTTGATCGGCATGCGCCGGCCGACGCCGTAAGCGCCGCCGGTCCAGCCGGTGTTGACGAGCCAGCAATCGACCCCGTGGCGGGCGATCAGTTCCTTGAGCAGGTTGCCGTATTCGGCCGGGTGACGCGGCATGAATGGCCCGCCAAAGCAGGTCGAGAACGTCGCTTCCGGCTCGGTGACGCCCTTTTCCGTGCCGGCGACCTTGGCGGTGTAGCCGGAGAGGAAGTGGTACATCGCCTGCTCCGGCGTCAGCTTGGCGATCGGCGGCATGACGCCGAAAGCATCGGCGGTCAGCATGATGATCGACTTCGGCTGCGGTGCCGTGCCGGTCTTCGATGCATTCGGGATGAAATGCAGCGGGTAGGCGCTGCGGGTGTTCTCGGTCAGCGAACCATCGCTGAAATCCGGAGCCCGGTTCTGGTCGAGCACGACGTTTTCGATCACGGTGCCGAAACGACGGGTCGCGGCATAGATTTCCGGCTCGGCTTCGGCCGAAAGATTGATGGCCTTGGCATAGCAGCCACCTTCGAAATTGAAGACGCCGTTTTCGCCCCAGCCATGCTCGTCGTCGCCGATGAGCGTGCGGTTCGGATCGGCCGACAGCGTGGTCTTGCCGGTGCCGGACAGGCCGAAGAACAGTGCGGTATCGCCGTCCGGGCCGACATTGGCCGAGCAGTGCATCGGCATGACGCCTTTTTCCGGCAGGAAGTAGTTGAGCACGGAGAAGACCGACTTCTTGTTTTCGCCAGCATAGGAGGTGCCGCCGACCAGGATGAGGCCATTGGTGAAATCGCAGGCGATCACGGTCTCGGTGCGGCAACCGTGGCGGGCGGGATCCGCCTTGAAGCTCGGCAGGTTGATGATCGTCAGCTTTTCTTCGAAGCTTTCAAGCGTGGCGCGATCCGGACGGATCAGAAGATTGCGGATGAAGAGGGCGTGCCAGGCGAATTCGCTGACGACGCGGGTCGGAAGCGCATACTCGGCATCGGCGCCGCCGACCAGATCCTGGACGAATAGCGTCTTGCCGGCCGCATGGGCGAGCATGTCCTTCTTCAGGACTTCGAAGTGTTCAGGCTTCATGGGCTTGTTGTCGCTGCCCCACCAGACACGGTTCTCGGTGCCGGCATCGCGGACGATGAACTTGTCCTTGGGGGAGCGGCCGGTGTGCTGCCCGGTGACGGCGCGGAGGGCGCCGTCGACCGTCAGATCGGCTTCACCGCGGCGGATTGCTTCTTCGTAGAGTTCAACCTCGGACGAATTGTAATAAACACGCGATACACCGCCGAGACCGATCGCCGCTAAACCCTTGGACGGGTTGTGAAGTCCAAACTCCTCCATGCGCGCACTCCTTCAGCTTGCCGTGGGGACTGACGCGAAATTAATGACAGATTTCTAAAAGGGCAAGAGGCCCTTTGCAAATTCTTTAATAATATCAATTATTTAATCGATTTAAAAAATTTTATTCCTCTTTAAATCGGTTTAATAACTGTTTCAATCCGCATCCGCACTATCTTAAACCTCATTGCCAAAACGCACGATCGTCAGCGGCCCCTTTATCTTTGCCACAATTTGTTCCACCTTTATACTCAAGAAGCGCGTCGGCTGATGCCGCCTGGCTGGGGTAAATTCCAGGAGTTGCGCATAGATGATGACGGAGATGGAGAGCATGCAGACAATCGCGCTCGTAGACGACGACCGCAATATCCTGACGTCGGTGTCGATTGCACTCGAGGCAGAAGGATACAAGGTCGAGACCTATACGGATGGCGCTTCCGCGCTCGACGGGCTGATCGCCCGCCCTCCGCAGTTGGCGATTTTCGATATCAAGATGCCACGCATGGACGGCATGGAGCTTCTGCGCCGCCTGCGGCAGAAGTCCGACCTGCCGGTGATTTTCCTCACCTCCAAGGATGAAGAGATCGACGAGCTGTTCGGGCTGAAGATGGGTGCCGACGACTTCATCACGAAGCCGTTCTCGCAGCGTCTGCTGGTGGAGCGGGTCAAGGCGATCCTGCGCCGGGCCGGTGCCCGTGAGGCGCAGGCTGCCGGCGGCACCGGCACCAAGGCCGCGGCCGACGCGCAGGCGGCCCGCACGCTCGAACGTGGCCAGCTTGCCATGGACCAGGAGCGCCATACCTGCACCTGGAAAGGCGAGCCGGTGACGCTGACGGTGACCGAGTTCCTGATCCTGCATTCCCTGGCCCAGCGGCCCGGCGTCGTCAAAAGCCGCGATGCGCTGATGGACGCCGCTTATGACGAGCAGGTCTATGTGGATGACCGCACCATCGACAGCCACATCAAGCGGCTTCGCAAGAAATTCAAGATGGTCGACAACGACTTCGATATGATCGAAACGCTTTATGGCGTGGGTTATCGATTCCGCGAGTCGGCTTGAACCCTTGCGAAAGGTTAACTTGAGGCCACGGCCGGACCAGCGTTAAGCTGGCCCGGTGGAAGGACTGCAGTGGCAGATCAAACGTTCGACAGCGATATTGCCCGAATGGAGAAGGCTGGGACACGCCGCGCGCCGCGGAGGTTCTGGTCGCGTCCCTTCACGCTCATTCGGCGGGTGTTCGGCCACGCGGTCTTTTCGAGCCTCACCCGCCGCATCCTGTTCTTCAATATCGCCGCAACGGTGGTGCTGGTCGCCGGCATTCTCTACCTCAACCAGTTCCGCGAGGGGCTGATCGACGCCCGCGTCGAGAGCCTGCTGACGCAGGGCGAGATCATCGCCGGCGCGATTTCCGCCTCAGCCTCGGTCGATACCAACTCGATCACCATCGACCCCCAGAAACTTCTCGAACTGCAGGCCGGACAGAGCATTACGCCGGTGCCGAACGACGAGGACCTCGATTTTCCGATCGATCCCGAGCGCATCGCGCCGGTTCTGAGGCGGCTGATTTCGCCGACACGCACCCGCGCCCGGATTTTCGACGCCGACGCGAACCTGCTGCTCGATTCCCGCCATCTCTATTCGCGCGGACAGGTGTTGCGTTTCGACCTGCCGCCGGTGGAGAACGAATCGCAGACCTGGAGCGACTGGTTTGCAGGCCTCATCAACCGCCTGCTGCAGCCGGGCAACCTGCCGGTCTACAGGGAAGCGCCGGGCGGCGACGGATCGATCTATCCGGAGGTGATGAACGCGCTGACCGGCGTTCGAGGCGCGCTCGTGCGGGTCACCGACCGCGGCGAGTTGATCGTTTCCGTCGCCGTGCCGGTCCAGCGTTTTCGCGCCGTGCTCGGCGTGCTTCTTCTTTCGACCCAGGCCGGCGACATCGACAAGATCGTGCATGCGGAACGGTTGGCGATCATGCGCGTCTTCGGCGTGGCGACACTGGTCAACATCCTCTTGTCGCTGCTGCTGTCTTCGACCATCGCCAATCCGCTGCGGCGGCTGGCGGCGGCCGCAATCCGCGTGCGGCGCGGCGCCAAGCAGCGCGAGGAAATCCCGGACTTCTCCTATCGCCAGGACGAAATCGGCAACCTTTCGATCGCGCTTCGCGAGATGACCAACGCCCTCTACGACCGCATCGATGCGATCGAGAGTTTTGCCGCCGACGTCAGCCACGAGCTCAAGAACCCACTGACCTCGCTTCGCAGTGCCGTTGAAACCCTGCCGCTGGCGAAATCGGAGGAGTCGAAACAGCGCCTGACGGAAATCATCTTCCATGATGTGCGCCGCCTCGACCGCCTGATCAGCGACATTTCCGATGCTTCGCGGCTGGATGCCGAGCTTGCCCGCTCGGATTCGACGTCCGTCGACATGGAAAACCTGCTCGGCAATCTCGTCGACATTTCCCGGCAGATCCGCAGCGGCCGCAAACCGGTGGAAATCAGTCTCACGGTGGACAACAAGGCCGGCAACCGGTCGGCCTTCCTGGTCAACGGCCATGATCTTCGCCTCGGGCAGATCATCACCAACCTCATCGAGAACGCACGATCCTTCGTGCCCGAGAAAGGCGGCCGCATCACCATCCGGCTCTCCCACAGCAGGGATCGCGTGATCGTGACGGTGGAGGACAACGGTCCCGGCATCCAGGCGGAAGATATCGACCGCATCTTCGAACGCTTCTACACGGATCGGCCGGACGGCGAGAGTTTCGGTCAGAATTCCGGCCTCGGCCTGTCTATCAGCCGGCAGATCGCCGAGGCCCATGGCGGCTCGCTGAAGGCGGAAAACGTGCACGATGCCAAGACGGGAGCCATGACCGGGGCGCGCTTCACGCTGTCGCTGCCGGGCGGCGAGGACCAATGAGCCCGACGCCGGTCAATATCCATGCGACCGCGATCGTCATCGGCACCAAGGGCCTCCTCTTCACCGGCCCGTCCGGCAGCGGCAAATCCATGCTCGCCTTCACCTGTATCGCTGCGGCCCGGCGCCAGGGTGCTTTCGCGGCCCTGGTGGCCGACGATCAGGTGCTCGTCTCGCGCCACGGCGATCATCTGCTCGCCACCCGGCCGGAACCGATCGCCGGCCTCATAGAACTGCGCGGCAGCGGTATCGCCCGTGTTGAAAGCCTCTCCGCCGCGGCGCTCGACCTTGCGGTCGAAATCATCTCCCTGCCCGAAGATGAAAGGCTTCCGCCGGAAAATGAACGCTTCCGGATTCCCAGTCTGGGTGACCTTCCACTTGTCCGGATATGGCGCGGCGCTCCGGACCCTTTGGCGGTTCTGGCGGCGTTCGCGTTCGATTTTCACGGCGAGATGCCGTTTTGATCATCCTGAAGCCTGAATTTTTTGACTTGAACTTCGAGTCTACTTGGAGAAGATGGCATCCCACCGCTGGACCGCCTTATTGCAATGCGATATTGGCGCCGAGTTTCCATAGCAGGGGGCAGTTTTCATGATCGGACTAGTGCTTGTCACCCATGGCAAGCTGGCTGAGGAATTTCGTCATGCGGTGGAGCATGTCGTCGGGCCTCAGAAATTCATCGAAACCGTATCGATCGGTCCCGAGGACGACATGGATCAGCGCCGGCAGGATATCGTCGATGCCGTCACCAATGCCGATGAAGGCCATGGCGTCATCATTCTGACGGACATGTTCGGCGGCACGCCCTCCAACCTTTCCATTTCCGTCATGGAAAGCGGCCGGATCGAAGTCATTGCCGGCATGAACCTGCCGATGCTGATCAAGCTCGCCGGCGTGCGCAGTGACAACAACATGGACAGGGCGCTCGTCGAAGCCTCCGAAGCCGGTCGTAAATATATCAATGTCGCAAGCCGCGTCCTCAGCGGCAAATGAGAACCCAGACCGGATGTCATCCCCCTCTCCCCGTGAATTCCTGATCGTCAACAAACGCGGCCTGCATGCCCGCGCCTCCGCCAAGTTCGTGCAGATGGTGGAAAGCTTCGATGCGCAGATCACCGTCTCCAAGGACGGATCGACCGTCGGCGGTACCTCGATCATGGGCCTGATGATGCTCGCCGCCAGCACGGGCTGCACGATCGAGGTCTCAGCAGAAGGCATTCAGGCCGAGGAAGCGCTGAATGCGCTCGAACAGCTTGTCGCCAACAAGTTCGGCGAAGAAGCCTGACGCGCCTGCGGCTTAACCTTCGCTGACATAAACATATAAAGACTTCTTTATATCCCGTTGCCAGCTTGCCGGAAGCCTGCTAAACCGCTGGCCAGTTTCCGTCTGCCAAGGCGGGTCTTGCCACGTCCGTCGGTACCTCGCCGGAGAAGGCGCCACCGAACATGGAGAGCTTTATGAGCACTGAGAAGGATTACGTCGTCGCGGATATCAATCTTGCCGCCTACGGCCGCAAGGAGCTCGACATCGCAGAAACCGAAATGCCGGGCCTGATGTCCTGCCGCGAAGAATTCGGCACGTCGAAGCCGCTGAAGGGTGCCCGCATCTCGGGCTCGCTCCACATGACCATCCAGACGGCCGTTCTGATCGAGACGCTTCAGCACCTCGGCGCAGAAATCCGCTGGGCGTCCTGCAACATCTTCTCGACCCAGGACCATGCTGCTGCGGCAATCGCTGCCGCCGGCATCCCGGTCTTCGCCGTCAAGGGCGAATCGCTGACCGAGTACTGGGATTATACCGACAAGATCTTCCAGTGGGCCGATGGCGGTCTCTCCAACATGATCCTCGATGACGGCGGCGATGCCACCATGTACATCCTGCTCGGCGCCCGCGCCGAAGCCGGCGAGGACGTCCTTTCGAACCCGACTTCGGAAGAAGAAGAAATCCTCATCGCGCAGATCAAGAAGCGCCTCAAGGCATCGCCGGGCTGGTTCACCAAGCAGCGCGACGCAATCAAGGGCGTTACCGAAGAAACCACGACGGGCGTGCACCGCCTCTACGAACTGTCCAAGAAGGGCCTGCTGCCCTTCCCGGCGATCAACGTCAACGATTCGGTCACCAAGTCGAAGTTCGACAACAAATACGGCTGCAAGGAATCGCTGGTCGACGGCATCCGCCGCGGCACCGACGTGATGATGGCCGGCAAGGTTGCCGTCGTCTGCGGATACGGTGACGTCGGCAAGGGTTCGGCTGCTTCGCTCGCCGGCGCCGGCGCCCGCGTCAAGGTCACCGAAGTCGACCCGATCTGCGCGCTGCAGGCCGCCATGGACGGTTTTGAAGTCGTCGTCCTCGAAGACGTCGTCGAAAGCGCCGACATCTTCATCACCACGACCGGCAACAAGGACGTCATCCGCATCGACCACATGCGCGCGATGAAGGACATGGCGATCGTCGGCAATATCGGCCACTTCGACAACGAGATCCAGGTTGCGGCTCTGAAGAACCTCAAGTGGACCAACGTCAAGCCGCAGGTCGACATGATCGAGTTCCCGAAGGGCAACCGCATCATCCTTCTGTCGGAAGGCCGCCTGCTCAACCTCGGCAACGCCACCGGCCATCCGTCCTTCGTGATGTCGGCTTCGTTCACCAACCAGACGCTTGCCCAGATCGAGCTCTTCACCAAGCAGGGCGAGTACAAGAACGACGTCTACATCCTGCCGAAGCACCTCGACGAGAAGGTCGCCCGCCTGCATCTCGCCAAGCTCGGCGTGAAGCTGACGGAACTCTCCGACGAACAGGCAGCCTATATCGGCGTATCGCAGACGGGCCCGTTCAAGGCTGAACACTACCGGTACTAATCAATAG
The DNA here is from genome assembly GCF_021391675.1 of Neorhizobium galegae. Classification (NCBI taxonomy): domain Bacteria; kingdom Pseudomonadati; phylum Pseudomonadota; class Alphaproteobacteria; order Hyphomicrobiales; family Rhizobiaceae; genus Neorhizobium; species Neorhizobium galegae. The sequence goes on along the minus strand of NZ_CP090095.1, from coordinate 33,340 downwards.
CCGGTCAATCCACAAGATATGGTAGCCGCGGCCTTGACAAAGGCCGCGGCTTCTTTTTTGGGCGCATCCCTTCCCGGCGATTCCCTAAGCAAGTATTGTTTTAGAACTTGATTCGCGCCTTCCCAGGAGCGTGATGCCGAAAGCCGCCCACGGTTTTCGGACATCGTCGCGCTCCCACCATATGATTGGGAGCCGTCCGGCTACGGGCAAGGCACGATGTGGTATGTCTTGTCGATGAGCGGCAATTGGACGGAGACAGACCGGATATGTCGGTAAAAAAAATGAGCTCGTCAGAACGGGCCGATCCTCTTTGCGGCGAAGCGAAAGCTCCGGCTTTGCGTTCCCTTCTCGGGCGTTCCGTTTTCGGATCTCCGGACGATAACGCGATGGTCGGCAAGCTTCGCCGGCTGGCGCTGTTCGGCAGCGCTTTCCTCTCGGGCACAGCCCTTTCCGGGCTCGCGACGGCAGCGCTTGCGCAGCAGTCCGGCAATGCGGCTGTCCGCCTTTTCTCCTCCACGGAAGTCATCATCTCTTCGTTGGTGATGGGCGCGCTCGGTGCCGCCCTGTTTTCGGCCATCTGGCTGGTGCGTCAGCGCGGCAATATGGAAGCCGAATCCCAGGAAATGCGCAGCGCCCTTTCCGACGCGCAGCAGCGGATTTCCAAGTTCGAAGCCCTGATCGCCGACAAGAACCGGCGGATCGTCGTGTGGGAAAGCGGTTCCTCGAAACCGGAATTCCTCGGCCAGCTGCCGGCGGAAACCGGCGCGCCGCAGCAGGACCGCGAATTTCTCGCCTTTGGCCGCTGGATGCGCGGCAGCTCGGCAAGTGAACTGGAAAAGTCCGTCGAACTGCTGCGGGTCGAAGCCCGCTCCTTCGACATGGTCGTCGAGACCAACCGCGACGAAATCCTGGAAGTGCAGGGCCGTGTTTCAGGCGGCAAGGCCTTCGTCCGCTTCATCGCACTCAACAACCTGCGCGCCGAACTTGCCGAGCTCAAGATCGAGCGCGAGCGGCTGACGAGTTCGATCATGATGTTCCATTCGCTGCTCGACGCCATCGAGCATCCGGTCTGGCGCCGCGATTCGCAGGGCAGGCTCACCTGGGTGAACCACGCCTATGGCGATGCCGTGGAGGCTCCGACGCCCGCGCAGGCCCTCGAGGACGGCCGCGAATTTCTGGGCTCTATCGCACGCGAAAAGGTCAGGTCGGCGGCAACCTCCACCTCACCTTTCCATGACCGGATATCCACGGTCGTGCACGGAAACCGGACAATGTTCGACGTCGTCGACGTCGTTGCACCCGGCGGTTCGGCAGGCTTGGCCGTCGACGTTTCCGAGGCGGAAGCGGTGCGCGAGGAACTGAAGCGGACGCTGAAGAGCCACGCCGAAACACTCGACCATCTGGCGACGCCTGTCGCCATCTTCGACGGCGAGCGCCGGCTGCAGTTCTACAACCAGGCTTTCGTGCAGCTCTGGGGCTTCACCCTGCCTTTCCTCGATTCCAGGCCGGACAATAGCGAGCTGCTCGACAAACTGCGCAGCGAAGGCAAGCTGCCGGAGCAGCTCAGCTGGCGGAGCTGGAAGGACGCGGCCTTGTCCGTCTACCAATCTCCCAATACCCAGACCGACCTCTGGCATCTGCCGAACGGCCAGACACTGCGCGTGATCGCCACCGCCCATCCGCAGGGCGGCGCCACCTGGGTGTTCGAGAACCTTACCGAACAGGTGGATCTCGAGACCCGTTACAATACGCTGGTCCAGGTCCAGGGCGAAACGATCGACCATTTGTCCGAGGGCGTCGCCGTCTTCGGGCCGGACGGGCGCATCCGCCTGTCCAACCCCGCCTTCCGGGCGCTCTGGGGCATCACCGCCGAAGAATCCAAGCCCGGCACGCATATCAAGGCGATCGAGACCGCCTGCGCGCCATCCTACGACAAGCAGGATGGCTGGCGCCGCTTCGGCCAGATGCTGACCAATTTCGACGACGAGCGCCCCTCGCTGCAGGGTACGTTCGAACTCTATTCCGGCCTGATCCTCGACTATGCCGTGACGCCGCTGCCGAACGCCCAGACGATGCTCACATTCGTCGACATGACGGCAAGCGCGCGGGCGGAACGGGCGCTCAAGGAAAAGAACGAGGCGCTGCAGAAGGCAGACGAGCTCAAGAACGATTTCGTCCAGCACGTCTCCTACGAACTGCGCTCGCCGCTGACCAATATCATCGGCTTCACCGATCTTCTGAAGACGCCGGGCATCGGCCCGTTGAACGAGCGGCAGTCGGAATATATCGATCATATCTCGACGTCATCGTCGGTTCTCCTGACGATCGTCAACGACATCCTCGATCTGGCGACCGTCGATGCCGGGATCATGCAGCTCAACTATTCCGAAATGGCCATCGATGACCTGCTCGACGACGTGGCCATGCAGATCGCCGACCGGCTGCACGAAAACGGCGTGACGCTGGCGATCACCGCGCCGGCCGGTCTCGGCACCATCGTCGCCGACCAGCAGCGGCTGAAGCAGATCCTCATCAAGCTGCTCACCAATGCCACCAACTTTGCGCCGGACGGCTCGGCCATCACGCTCAACTGCTGGCGCACCCACAGCGACGTGTTCTTCTCGGTGACCGACAAGGGTCCGGGCATTCCGGAAGATATCCTGAAAACCGTGTTCGACCGCTTCTCGGCCAATGCCAAGGGTGGCAAGCGCTCGGGCGCCGGCCTCGGCCTTTCGATCGTCGAAAGCTTCGTGACGCTGCATCATGGCGATGTCGCAATCGACAGCAAGCCCGGCCAGGGAACCACGGTTACGTGCCGCATTCCAAGCGGCACGACGGCGCGGTCCGTCGCCGCCGAATGAGTGGTGAGACGGCCCTTACCCTGACGCTTGCCGACGAGGCCGAAACGATCCGCCTCGGCGAAGACCTGGCATTGGCGCTGAACAAGGGCGACTGGATCGCCCTTTCCGGCGATCTCGGCGCCGGCAAATCGACCTTCGCACGGGCTTTTTTGCGCGCGCTGGCCGATGACGTTGAACTCGAAGTGCCGAGCCCGACCTTCACGCTGGTGCAGAGTTACGAGCTGCGCATTCCGGTCTCGCATTTCGATCTCTATCGGCTGGGCGATTCCTCCGAATTGGACGAGCTTGGTTTCGACGAGGCGCTTTCCAACGGCATCTGTCTGGTGGAATGGCCCGAGGTCGCCGACAACCTGCTGCCGCAGGCCCGCATCCAGCTTCGGCTCGAACAGCACGGCAGCGGCCGGACCGCGACGATCACCGCCCCGGACGCACAGATGCAGCGCATCCGCCGCGTGCTGGCGATCCGCGAATTCCTCGACAGCCATGGCTATCCCGGCGCCCGGCGGCGGTTCCTCACCGGCGACGCTTCGACACGCGCCTATGAGAGCGTGACAATCGCAAACGGCGAAACGCTGATCCTGATGGACTGGCCGCGCCCGGCGCAAGGGCCGCCGGTTCTCGACGGAAAACCCTATCCCAAGGTCGCGCATCTCGCAGAAGACCCCTACCCCTTCGTGGCGATCGACGAATACCTGCGCGAACTGGGGCTGGCAGCGCCGGAAGTGCTGCATGTGGATTACGACCAGGGCATCCTGCTGATCGAAAATCTCGGCGAAGAGGGTGCCGTCGACGAAGACGGCAATCCCATCGAGGAGCGCTACCGGGAAAGCATCGTGTGCCTCGCCTTCCTGCACAGCCACGAGATGCGCCAGGACCTGCCGGTCGGCGACGGGCATATCCATCACATCCCAGATTTCGATCCCACGGCGATGAAGATGGAGGCCCGGCTTCTGATCGACTGGCATCTGCCCTGGAAGCGCGGCACGCCTGCGACCGACGAGGAACGGCAGGAATACCTGGAGATCTGGGACAACCTGGTCCGCGAGCTCGACGGCGTCGAGAAGAACCTGCTGCTGCGCGATTTCCATTCGCCGAACATCATCTGGCGGCCACATGAATCCGGCGTGCGGCGCGTCGGCCTGATCGATTTCCAGGATTCGATGATCGGCCCGACCGCCTATGACCTCGCCTCGATCGTCCAGGACGCGCGAGTGGACATTCCGAAGGCGCTTGCCGATCAGCTGATGCTGGACTACGTGACGCTTCGCCGTGCCCTCGGGGCCTTCGACGAGCCGACGTTCCTGAAGGCCTGGGCGATCATGGCGGCACAGCGCAACTGCAAGCTTGCCGGTCTCTGGGTGCGGCTCTTGCAGCGGGACGGCAAGCCGGGCTATCTGAAGCACATGCCGCGGACGCTCCGCTATCTCGCGACGGCGCTGAGCCACGATGTGCTCAGCCCCTTGCGCGATTGGTGCCGTCGGGCTGGAATAGAACTGCCCGAATCATAAATACGGTTCCCGATGACCATTCAACGAGCCCCCATCAAACAGGCGATGGTGCTTGCCGCAGGGCTCGGCACCCGTATGCGGCCGATCACCAACACGATGCCGAAGCCGCTGGTGCCGGTCGCCGGCAAGCCGATGATCGATTATGTGCTGGATTCGCTGAGAGAAGCCGGCGTCGAGCGCGCCGTCGTCAACGTGCACCACTTCGCCGACCAGATGGCGGCGCATCTTGCGGCCTATAAGGGCCTCGAAATCCTCATCTCCGACGAGCGCGACGCGCTGATGAACAATGGCGGCGGGATCGTGAAGGGGCTGAAGCTTCTCGATCGCAGCACGATTTTCGTCATGAATGCCGACCTCTTCTGGATCGGCGAGACACCGGGCAAGCCCACCAACCTGCAGCACCTGGCCGGATTCTTCGACCCTGAGCGCATGGACATGGCGATGCTCTGCGTCGATATCGACAACACGACCGGGCACAACGGCGTCAACGATTTCGGCATGGACGCGGATGGCCGGTTGAGGCGTTACCGCTTCGATCCGACCAATCCGGTCGTCTATGCCGGCGCCTTCGCGATGAGCCCGTCCTTCCTCGACGACGCGCCGTCCGACGCGTTCAACATCAACATCTATTTCGACAAGGCGATCACCCGCGGCCGGCTCTTTGGCACGATGCTCGACGGCCACTGGATCACCGTCGGCACGCCGGAAGCGCTGCCGGAAGCCGAAGCGGTGATCGCGCGCTATCCGGTGGAGGCATGACCACCCTATCCGGCAAGAAGCGGGTCTTCTCGATTGGAGCCGGAGCGCCGTTCCTCAAGACCGTGGCAGCGGCACTCTGCGACGGCCGGCTCAACGAGACCTTCCGCTACGATCCGGCCGATCCGCTTTCGCTTGCCGACGTGACCATCTATGTGCCGACGCGGCGCTCAGCCCGCGTGCTGCGCTCGGAATTCGTCGACCTGCTCGGCGGCCGCTCGGCGATCCTGCCGGTCATCCGGCCGCTTGGCGAAACCGACGACGACAGCGGTTATTTCGACCTCGTGGCACCCGAGGAGATGGACCTGGCGCTGCCGATCGGCGGCACCGCGCGGCTGCTGGAGCTCGGCCGGCTGATCCTTGCCTGGCGCAACCAACTTCCGAAAATCGTGCTCGACGTGCATTCGGAATCGCCGCTCGTCGCGCCCGCCAGCCCCGCCGATGCGATCTGGCTTGCCCGGGCGCTTGCCGAACTCATCGATGCGGTCGAAACCGAAGAGCGCGACTGGGCCGACCTGAAAAAACTCGATACCGGCGAACATGCGCTCTGGTGGCAGCTGACCGCCGAGTTCCTGTCGATCGCCAGCGCCTTCTGGCCGCTGCGGCTGGAAGAACTGCGCCGTTCTTCGCCGGCAAAACATCAGGCGTCGATCCTGCGCGGCGAGGCCCGGCGGATTTCCCTGAGAGAGCATAAAGGCCCGGTGATTGTTGCGGGTTCCACCGGTTCGGTGCCCGCTGCCGCCGACCTGATCGCCGCGATCTCCCACCTTCCGAACGGCACCGTCGTGCTGCCCGGCCTGGATCTTTCGATGCCGGCGGATCAATGGGCAATGATCGGCGAAGAGGCTTTCGACGGCAAACCCGAACCCGCCAGCCGCAGCCATTCGCAATTCGGACTGTCGCGGCTGCTCAAAAAGCTCGGCGTGACGCGGGAAGACGTGGAAGTGCTCGGCGAGGTTCCCGACGATCTCGCCTTCCGCGCCGAAGCGCTCTCCCAGGCGCTGGTGCCCGCCAAGGCGACCGACCGCTGGAGCACCTGGCGGGACAGCGCCGATCCCGGCCTCCTCGCCCAGGCTTTTGCCGACGTCTCACTGATCGAGTCCTCGAACGAGCGCGAGGAGGCTGTGGCGATCGCCATCGCGCTGCGCCTGGCGCTCGAACAGCCGGGCAAAAATGGCGGCGAGAGCCAGGCGGCGCTGATCACGCCAGACCGCGCGCTCGCCCGCCGGGTGACCGCCGAGCTTTCCCGTTTCGGCCTTCTCGCCGACGATTCCGCCGGTTCGCCGCTGTCGGGCACGCCGCAGGGCACGCTGGCGCAGCTTCTCCTCGAAGCGACGCTCCGGCCGGGCGACCCGGTGGCGATGGTCGCGCTGATCAAGCACCCGCTGATGCGGCTCGGCCTGCCAGTCGAAGATCTGCGTTCAGCGGTCGAGGCGCTCGAAATTCTGGCGCTGCGCGGCGGCATCGGCGACATGGATATTTCGGCGCTGGAACCGCTGCTCGAAACCCAGCTTGCCGCGCAGCTCGAAGACCGGCACGCGCCGCATTGGCGGCTGTCCCTGCCTGCCGACGCTGCCGACAAGGCCCGCGACCTCGCCCGGCGGCTGGCGAAAGCCGTCGAACCGCTTGCCTCCGCCCTCATCCGTCGACGTCCGGATGGGCGCGGCCTCACGGCAAAGCTCCCGCTGTCCGACTGGGCCGAACGCACGGGCCGCGCGCTGGAAGCGATCTGCATCGACGAACGGCAGAACCTCGCGGCGCTCTGGTCCGGCGAGGCCGGCGAACGGCTGGCGGGACTTCTGTCCGAAGTCATGGAGACCGACGGGCAGATGGAGGCGGACGGTCCGCAATGGATCGATATCGTCATGGCGCTGACAACCGGTGAGGCGGTAAAGCCCCGTTCGCTCAGCCATCCGCGCATCTTCATTTTCGGTACGCTGGAAGCCCGGCTGCAGAGCGTCGATACGATGATTCTCGGTGGACTCAACGAGGGCTCGTGGCCGGGCCAGACGGTCAACAACCCCTTCCTGTCCCGCACCATGAAGACCGATATGGGGCTGGAGCCGCCGGAACGGCGGATCGGCCAGCTTGCCCACGATTTCGAAATGGCCTGCGGCACGCGGCATCTCATCCTGTCGCGTTCGATGCGGCAAGGATCAACGCCGACCGTCGCCTCGCGCTGGCTGCAGCGGCTGCTGGCCCTGGGTGGCCGGCAGTTCGCCGACGAGCTCCGGACACGCGGTCACCAATATCGCGATTGGGCCTCGATGATCGATGCCGGCGAAAACCAGCCGGTCTCCAAACGCCCAGCCCCGAAGCCGCCGGCGGATCTGCAGCCGGTGAAATATTCCTTCAGCGAGGTGGGACGCCTGCGCCGCGACCCTTATTCCATCTATGCCCGCCGCATCCTGAAGCTCGATCCGCTCGATCCGTTCAACCGCGATCCCGGCGCCTCCGAGCGCGGCACGCTCTATCACGCGATCATCGATCGCTACACGCGCGAAGGCCACAAGCCCGGCACGCCTGCGGCCAAAGAGGCGATCCGCCGGATCACCGAGGAACTGTTCGACGCCGAGTTGCTGCCCCCGCATATCGACCGCGTCTGGCGGCCGCGTTTTGTCGAAGTGGCAAGAGCCTTCCTGGACTGGGAAGTCGAGCGCGCACCGGATATCCGCAGGACGATGACGGAGGTCGGAGCAGGCTGGGAACTGGAGCCCGCCGGCATCCGCGTCACCGGCATTGCCGACCGGATCGATATCAAGGGTTCCGGCCTTGCCGATCTCGTCGATTACAAGACCGGCCTCAGCCCCTCCGTGTCCCAGGCCCGGGCGCTGCTCGATCCGCAACTTGGCCTTGAGGCGGCGGCCCTGAGGGCCGGAGCTTTCAAGGATGCGGGTCCGTTGACGCCCGACCAGCTGCTCTATGTCCGGCTTCGCCCCGGCGACCGGTTCCGGGAAGACAAGGTCAACAACGAGGGTTCGAGCGCTACGGCCAAGCGCCAGCCGAAATCCGCGATCGATCTGGCGGACGAATCGCTTGAACAGCTGACCCGGTTCGTGATCACGCTGCGCAATGGCGAAGCCGGCTTCGCATCCCGCCTCGTCCCGATGGCGCAGAATGATTTCGGCGGCGAATACGACCATCTCGCCCGTGTGGCCGAATGGTCGACGGCCGACGACGAGGAGGCGGAAGCCGATGAGTGATCTGGCTCCGGAGGGCGACGACCCGATCAAGTGGATCGACTGGACGACGGTACAGCAGTCGCTTGCCTCGGATCCCGTCAGCTCCGCCTGGGTTTCGGCCAATGCCGGCTCCGGCAAGACGCATGTGCTGACCCAGCGGGTCATCCGGCTGCTGCTCGCCGGCTGCCGGCCATCGTCGATCCTGTGCCTCACCTACACGAAGGCTGCGGCATCGGAGATGTCGAACCGCGTCTTCCATCGGCTCTCGGAATGGACGGTGCTTTCCGATGACGAGCTCCGGAAAAGGATCGCCGGCATCGAAGGTGCTGAGCCGGATTCCCTCAAGCTCGCCGAAGCGCGAAGACTGTTCGCCAAGGCGCTGGAAACGCCGGGCGGGCTGAAGATCCAGACCATCCACGCCTTCTGCGAAGCGCTGCTGCACCAGTTTCCGCTCGAAGCCAATGTCGCGGGGCATTTTTCGGTGCTCGACGACCGCGCCGCCTCCGCCCTGCTTGCTGACGCACGCCGTTCGCTGCTGACGGCAACGTCGGCGGAGGAAGACCCGGTGCTTGCAGAGGCCTTTGCGCATGTGCTGGATCTCGGGGACGAATTCGGGCTGGAAACGCTGCTCGGCGATATCATCGCCAAGCGCACCGCGATCCGCCGCTTCGTTGCCCATGCCGAACGGCACGGCGGCATCGGCGTAGAACTCAAGCACGCCCTGGGGCTCGGGCCAGCCGACACGGAAGACAGTATCGCTGCCGGCTACTGGCCCCTGCCCGGCCTCTCTGGCCTGACGCTCGATCTTTATCTCGCGCTCGCCGACCAGAAGGGCGGCCAGAAGGTCACGGACGTGGCCTACGGTCTCCGGCTGGTCGCCAAGGAGCCGGACGTCCTGAAGCGCGCCCAGCATCTCGACCAGATCTTTCTCACCCGAGAGGGCAAGCCGAAGGCCGACAGTTCGCTGATCGCCAAGGCGATGACGACGACTGCGCCGGAACTGGCCGATGCCGTGGCCACCGCTCGCGCCCATGTTGTCGCCTGTCGCGACCGGCTGCGGCTGGTCAGGATGTTCCTCGCAACCAAGGCGGCGCTGACGCTGGCGCAACGCCTCAACGACGACTACGAGGACCTGAAGAAACAGCGCAGCCTGCTCGATTTCGAGGACCTGATCGCCCGCACCGCCGATCTTCTCACCCGCGACGGCGTCGGCGCCTGGGTGCATTACAAGCTGGACCAGGGCATAGACCACATTCTCGTCGACGAGGCTCAGGACACCAGCCCGATCCAGTGGACGGTGATCAAGTCGCTGGCCGAGGATTTCTATTCCGGTGCAAGCGCCCGCGGAACCCGCCGCACCATCTTTGCGGTCGGTGACGAAAAGCAGTCGATCTATTCCTTCCAGGGTGCCCGGCCGGAGCGGTTTGCGGAAGAACGCAGCGAGACGGAAAAACGGGTGCGGGCCAGCGACCAGGCCTTCCACTCGGTGCGGCTGCCGCTCTCCTTCCGGTCCACGGCCGATGTGCTCGCAGCCGTCGATCAGGTGTTTTCGCTCGAGGAGAATTTCCGCGGCCTCAGCGCACTCGGCGAACCGGTGCAGCACCGCTCCAACCGGATCGGCCATCCGGGCGCAGTCGATCTGTGGGATGTCGTGGTGCCGGAAGTCTCCGAACAGGAGGAGGACTGGACCGCGCCGTTCGATTCGACACCCGACAAGGCGCCGTCTGCCATTCTCGCAAGCCGGATCGCCAACCGGATCGAGGAGATGATCGGCAAGGAAATGATCATCGAAAAGGGCATCGAGCGGCCGATCGAGGCCGGCGATATCCTCGTTCTGGTGAGAAAACGCGATGCCTTCGTCAATGCGCTGACCCGGGCGCTGAAACGCCGCGACAACATTCCCGTCGCCGGGGCCGACCGGCTGCGGCTGACGAGCCATATCGCCGTGCAGGATCTTCTGGCGCTCGGCCGTTTCCTGCTGCTGCCGCAGGACGATCTTTCGCTGGCGGCCCTCCTCAAGAGCCCGCTCTTCAATCTCTCCGAGGAGGATGTCTTCGAAGTCGCGGCACTGCGGGCCGAAAACACCGGTGCCTGGGCGCAGCTCAACCGTCTGAGCGAGGAACAGCCGCTCCGGTTCCGCGATGCAGCCGACAGGCTCCAGCATCTGCTTGCCCTTTCGCGGCAACTCAGTCCGCATGATCTGTTTGCCCGGATTCTCGGGGCGCAAGGCGGGCGGCGGAAATTCCTTGGCCGGCTCGGTACCGAGGCGGGCGATATTCTCGACGAGTTCCTGACCTTTGCGCTCGACCACGAGACCAATGGACTGCCGGGCCTGCAGGCGTTCATTTCGACGCTCGAGATCGAATCGCCGGAGGTGAAGCGCGAGCAGGACGGCGGCCGCAACGAGGTGCGGATCATGACCGTGCATGCCTCCAAAGGCCTGGAGGCCCCGGTCGTGTTCCTGGTCGACAGCGGCTCGAAGGCATTCATTTCCTCGCATGTGCCGAAATTCCGGCTGCTTCGGATCGGCGGCGAAAGCGTTCCGGCCTGGGTGCCGGGCAAGATGCTGAGCAATGCGATGACGGCCGCCGATGACGATCGGATCAGGACTTCGACCGAGGAAGAATATCGCCGGCTGCTCTACGTGGGGATGACACGGGCCGCCGACCGGCTGATCGTCTGCGGTTATCGCGGCAAGATCGACAATCCCGATACCTGGCAGTCGATGATTTCCAAGGCGCTTGCCGCCGACGAGCACCATTGCAGCCCGGCGGAATTCCATGGGTCCGAGGGCCAATGGGGCGGCTTCAAGTGGCGGCTTCCGGCGGCCCCCCGCCAGGCACCGAAGGCGGCGCACAAGGAGGCGGCAGCAGCTGACAAACGGCCGCTTCCCACGGCTCTCTCCCGTCCCCTGCCGGCCCAGAAAATCCTGCCGCGGCCACTCAGCCCTTCCGGTGCAGGAACGATGATCGACGACGACGCGGACGATCTGATCGTCACCTCGCCGCTGTTCGCCACTGACCAGAAAGACAGTGCGGGGCTGGCGCTGCAGAAGGGCAAGCTGGTTCACCGCATGCTGCAGATGCTGACGGATTTCCCCGAGGCCGAACGCGCCTCTGCCGCCCGGCGGTATGCGGACCGCGCCGCCCGTTTCTGGCCGGCCGCGGAGCGCGAAAAGCTCGTCGGCAGCGTCATGTCGGTGCTTTCGCATGCCGAACTGAGGCCGGTCTTTTCCGAGCGCAGCCAGTCGGAAGTCTCGATCATGGGCACGCTGGCGCTCGAGGGCCGCGACTACGCGATCACCGGCCGCATCGACCGGCTGGTGGTGACCGAAGACCGGGTGATCATTCTCGACTACAAGACCAATCGCGTGCCGCCGAAGACCTCGGAGGACGTGCCGCTCTCGCATCGCGCCCAGCTCGCCATCTATCGCGAGATCCTGAAACCGCTTTATCCGGCAAAGGATTTTGAATGCGTGCTGGTCTATACCGAGTCGGCGCAGGTCATGTCGCTGCCACCGGGCCTGCTGTCACGCTCGCTTGCAGAACTCAAAACAAAGTGAGATAGCGGCCATTGAAAACTTTGAGCGGGAAGCTCACATTTATGCCAACAGAGAATCGTGAAGGAGTGCCCTATGGCTACCGTAAAAGTCGATAACAGCAACTTCCAGACCGAAGTCCTCGACTCCGCTCAGCCGGTCGTCGTGGATTTCTGGGCTGAATGGTGCGGCCCTTGCAAAATGATCGGTCCGAGCCTCGAAGAAATTTCGAACGAGCTCGCCGGCAAGGTGAAGGTCGTCAAGCTGAATATCGACGAAAATCCTGAGCTGGCTGCCCAGTTCGGCGTGCGCTCGATCCCGACGCTTGCCATGTTCAAGGGTGGCGAAGTCGCCGACATCAAGGTTGGTGCTGCTCCGAAGACTGCCCTTTCGGCCTGGATTTCCAGCGCCGCCTAACTTCCAGTCGCATGCCCGCATAAAGAAGCCCGGCTGTTCCCTGCAGCCGGGCTTTTTCTTTTGCTATCGCGGCCCCTGCTGTCAGGTTGGCGGGGTGCCGTTGTCGGCAAGCACATTGCCGGCGAAATAAAGCGAGCCGCCGATCAGGATGCGCGGCGGCGGAGCGCCCGGCACCTGGCGGCGGGTGATTTCCTGCAGAGCCTCGGCCGCGGAGCCGGCGGGTTCTGCCACCAGACCCGCGTCAAAGGCGGCATGGGCGAGAACCACCGGGTCGAGGCCCGATTCGCTGCCGCGGATGCGCACGGTGAAGACGTGTTCGGCGATATCGGCAAAGGCGCGAAAGTAGCCGATCGGGTCCTTGGTGTTGATCATCCCGGCGATGATGTAGAGCGGCCGGGCCTGGCGTTCCTCGAAGGAGGCCATTGCCTCGGCGATCACCTCGCCGGCGCCGGGATTGTGCCCGCCATCCAGCCAGATTTCAGAGCCTTCGGGCGCATATTGGAGTAGTTTGCCTTCGGTCAGCTTCTGGAGGCGGGCCGGCCATTCGACGGCCGCCATCGCCTTTTCCATCATCGCTTCGGTGACGGTAAAGCCAGCAGCCTTGACGGCACGAATGGCGGCGGCAGCATTGGCATATTGATGGCGGCCCGGCAGCCGCGGCAGCGGCAGATCGGCAAGACCGAATTCGTCCTGGTAGATCAGCCGGCCGAACTCCTCGTGGGCGGAAAATTCCTGGCCGTAAACGGCGGTCGGACAGCCGAGCCGGTCGGCGGTCGAGACCAGCACGTCGCGGGCCGCTTCGAATTCCTGATGGCCGATGACGACGGGACGGCCGCGCTTCATGATGCCGGCCTTTTCGGCGGCAATCAGTTCGACCCGATCGCCGAGATAGGCCTGATGATCGAGCGAGATCGGCATGATGACCGAAACGGCCGGATCGGAAATGACGTTGGTGGCATCGAAGCGGCCACCGAGGCCGACCTCGAGGATCACCGCATCGCCCGGCTGTTCGGAGAACAACAGGAAAGTCGCGGCCGTCAGGATTTCGAAGACGGTGATCATCTGGCCGTCATTGGCCGCCGCGATGCGCCGCAGGGCATCTGCCAGCATCTCGTCGCTGACGATCTGGCTGCGGCCGCCCTTGACGCCGATCCGATAGCGTTCGTGCCAGTGCACGAGATGTGGGGACGTGTGGACATGCGTCGCGTAACCGCCCGCCTCGAGCAGGGCGCGGCAGAAGGCGGTCACGGAGCCCTTGCCGTTGGTGCCGGCCACATGGATGACCCGCGGCAGCTTCTTGTGCGGATTGCCCAGCATTTCGAGCAGGCGGGTAATTCTGTCGAGCGAAAGATCGAAACCCTTCGGATGAAGGGTCATCAGTCGTTCAATTTCCCGCTCGGCCTCGCTCACAACGGGCTCGTTCATGGTCGTCATCCCGCCGCTCCGGCTTTCGATGCTCTCTTTCGGTCAAGCGCTGAGCGCGATGGGCGCCGGGAGCGCTTCCTGGACAGGCTGTTTCGTCAGCATCTTCAGGGTTTTGGCCAGCGTCGACGGAATGTCGTGGCGCTTCACCACCATATCGACCATGCCATGCTCCAGCAGGTATTCCGAGGTCTGGAAACCTTCCGGGAGCTTTTCGCGCAGCGTCTGCTCGATGACGCGCTTGCCGGCGAAACCGATTTCAGCGCCCGGCTCGGCGATATGGACATCACCCAGCATGGCATAGGAGGCGGTGACGCCGCCGGTCGTCGGGTTGGTCAGGACGACGATATAAGGCAGGCCCGCTTCCTTCAGCATGTCGACCGCGACCGTGGTGCGCGGCAGCTGCATCAGCGACAGGATGCCTTCCTGCATGCGCGCGCCGCCGGAAGCCGGGAAGATCACCAGCGGGCATTTTTCGGTCACGGCCCGTTCGCAAGCCCGGACGATCGCCTCGCCGGCCGCCATGCCGAGCGAACCACCGATGAAGTTGAATTCATGGACGATGGCCACGAGCTTGAGGCCCTGGACTTCGCCGAGACCGGCGAGGATCGTGTCCTCCTGCTCGGTCTTGATGCGGCTGTCCTTCAGACGGTCGGCATAACGCTTCGAATCGCGGAATTTCAGCGGATCCTGGGCGACCTTCGGCTGCGGAAACGCTTCGAAGACACCGCCGTCGAAGAGATCGACGAGACGGGACTTGGCGGGCATCTTCATGTGGAAGCCGGAAGCGGGGATGACCCACTTGTTTTCTTCCAGGTCCTTATGAAAGACCATTTCCCCGGTTTCCGGGCACTTGATCCAGAGATTTTCCGGAACGTCCCGGTTGGGACGACCGAGCATGGAGTTGATGCGCGGCCGGACGTAATTGGTGATCCAGTTCACTTGGCGTACTCCCGATTAACTCAAGCCTAATGTGGGAAACTATTCGGCGGCAACAAGGCGGGCAGCGCGCACGCCGGTTGCAAGGCCCCGAACCAGGGTTGCGACTGCAGCCACGGTATCCGGACCGGCCTTGCCATCCTTGGTGAGGCTGCCGGCGATCTGGCTGACGATTGCCGAGCCGACAACGACACCATCCGCCGCAGCGCCGATTGCCTTGGCGTGATCGGCGGTCTTGACGCCGAAACCGACACAGACCGGCAGAGCCGTATGGCCCTTGATGCGGTTGACCGCGCCGGATACCAGCGACGGATCGGGCAGCGCCGAACCGGTAATGCCGTTCATCGAGACGTAATAGACGAAGCCGGAGGTGTTTTTGAGAACAGCCGGCAGACGCTTGTCGTCGGTAGTCGGCGTGGCAAGCCTGATGAAGTTGACGCCCTTTGCAAGCGCCGGGATGCAGAGCTCGTCATCCATTTCCGGCGGCAGGTCGACGACGATCAGGCCGTCGATGCCGGAGGCGATCGCGTCATCGAGGAATTTCTCGACGCCGTAGACATAGATCGGGTTGTAGTAGCCCATCATGACGATCGGCGTCTCGGCATCGCCTTCGCGGAACCTGCGTGCGAGTTCGAGCGTCTTTGCGAGCGTCTGGCCACCCTTCAGGGCGCGCTGGCCGGCCATCTGGATCGCCGGGCCGTCGGCCATCGGATCGGAGAACGGCATGCCGAGCTCGATGATATCGGCGCCGGCGCCGGGCAGCGCTTTCATGATGCCGAGCGAGGTCTCGAAGTCCGGATCGCCGCCCATGAAATAGGTGATCAGGGCGGGGCGGCCTTCTGCCTTGAGGGCCGCGAAACGATTGTCCATGCGTGTCGTCATATCACACTTCCATTCCGAGAATCTTGGCGACGGTGAAGATATCCTTGTCTCCACGGCCCGACAGATTCATCAGGATGATTTCGTCCTTGCCCATCTTCGGGGCACGCTTGATCACTTCGGCGAGCGCATGGCTCGGCTCCAGCGCCGGGATGATGCCTTCGAGACGGGTCAGCACCTGGAAGGCGTCGAGCGCTTCCTGGTCCATGATCGGCACGTATTCGGCACGGCCGATCGAATGCAGCCAGCTATGTTCCGGACCGATGCCGGGGTAATCGAGGCCGGCCGAGACCGAATGGCCTTCGAGGATCTGACCGTCGCCGTCCTGCAGCAGATAGGTACGGTTGCCGTGCAGCACGCCCGGCGATCCGGCGGTGATCGAAGCGCAATGTTCGACGCCCTGGAGGCCGCGGCCGCCTGCTTCTACGCCGACGATCTTGACGCTCTGATCATCCAGGAACGGATGGAAGATGCCGATCGCATTCGAACCGCCGCCAACGGCCGCAATGACCACGTCAGGCAGCCTGCCTTCGGCTTCCAGCAGCTGGGCGCGGGCTTCGGTGCCGATGACCGACTGGAAGTCGCGGACCATTTCCGGATAGGGATGCGGACCGGCAGCAGTGCCGATCAGGTAATAGGTGTCGTCGACATTGGTGACCCAATCGCGCAGCGCCTCGTTCATGGCGTCCTTCAGCGTGCCGTTGCCGGCGGTCACCGGAATGACTTCGGCGCCGAGGAGCTTCATGCGGAAGACGTTCGGGGCCTGGCGCTCGACGTCGGTGGCGCCCATGTAGACGACGCAGGGGAAACCGAAACGGGCGGCAACGGTTGCGGACGCAACGCCATGCTGGCCGGCGCCGGTCTCGGCGATAATGCGGGTCTTGCCCATGCGCTTGGCGAGCAGGATCTGACCGATGCAGTTGTTGATCTTGTGCGAACCGGTATGGTTCAGCTCTTCGCGCTTGAAATAGATCTTTGCGCCGCCAAGATGTTCGGTCAGGCGCTCGGCGAAATAGAGCGGGCTAGGACGGCCGATATAATGGGCGCCGAGATCAGCCAGTTCCGCCTGGAAGGCAGGATCGTTCTTCGCCTTTTCCCATTCGCCCTGGAGATCCAGGATCAGCGGCATCAGCGTTTCGGCGACGAAGCGCCCGCCGAAAATACCGAAACGGCCATCCTCATCGGGGCCGGCACGGAACGAATTGGGTTGTGGCGTCTCGTTCACTCTCTACTCCCTCACGCGCCCTTCCGACCCGCATCTGCGACGGCATCGAAAAACGCATCGATCATTCCAAGGTCCTTGATACCCGGCGCGCTTTCCACGCCAGACGATAGGTCGATACCGCTTGCCCGCGTCGATTTGAGGGCGAGAACGGCATTATCCTTGTTCAATCCTCCCGAAAGCATGTAATCCACGCCCTCGTCAAGGGAAGCCATCAGGCTCCAGTCAAAGGAAATGCCGTTGCCGCCCGGCAATTCGGATCCGGCAGGCGCTTTGGCATCGAAAAGAAAGCGGTCGGCTACGCCGATATACGGATCAATCCGGTCAAGATCGCCAGCTTCCTTCACCGAGAAAACCTTCATGACCGGCAGACCGAAGAGCGTTTTCACCTGCAGAACCCGTTCCGGGCTCTCGTTGCCATGCAGCTGCAGGATGTCGGGCCGCACCATGGATACGATGTCGTCCAGCTCCTCGTCATCGGCATCGACCGTCACCGCGACGAGCTTCACCCGTCCGCGGACTCGATCGGCGAGGTCACCGGCAAGGTCGGGCTCGACATAACGCGGGCTCTTGGCGAAAAAGATGAAGCCGATATGCGAGGCCCCCCGCGCCACGGCGCGATCGACAGCCTCGGGGGTCTTCAACCCGCAGATCTTGATATCAGGTTTCATGACGTGCGGATTGACATGAAATTTGGCCGGAGTCGAGGCAAATCATGGCGGACGGAGTGCGCCCTTGGTGATCCCAGACATTTCAGTTTCGGCCGGGACACGTCGTATGCCTCGAATTGAAATTTTAATAATGACACGCGACGTGTCCCGTTCGGTGTGTTTTTCCGCGCAACTCCGGTCCCTCTGCGGCGGTATGGAATTTAACTCCGTGGAAATGAGCACGGATGCCATACCGGGTTGTGTGCGATACACGCACGCCCCGCCGTTTTTCAGGCGAGAGGAGGACCATTTTCTGCGCAGCCCCTGGCAACCCGCTTGCATAACAGCGGTTCGCCAGATCACCGGTCCCATCTCGCCGGTAATGCTGGCCGGTGTAGCCGAAACGGGGCGAGGGGATTGTAGGCATGGGTTTGAGCGGCGGGGATGAGAAGGTTGTTAAGTGTTTGATGCCGCTGATGAGGCATGCGGAATATGCGTCTTTAGATCGGTGTCTGCGAGTGGATCCTCGGGTCAAGCCCGAGGATGACGGAGGAGAGGCTGGCGGGCTGATCAAGGAGAGGACTGGGGAAAGAGCGACGGATCGCGGAAGAACAGGCACGGCATACAACGTCGTCATCCTCGGGCTTGACCCGAGGATCCATCTGCCTCCGCGTCACTCGAAATCGATCGCGTGCAGCTGCGAGCCGTGCTGTTTCAGCCATTTGCGCGCTTCCTCCATGCGCGGGCAGAGCTCTCTGCACAAGGCCCAGAATTTCGGGCCGTGGTTCATCTCCTTCAGGTGCGCCACTTCATGGGCGGCGAGATAGTCGATGATCAGAGGCGGGGCCATGACGATGCGCCAGGAGAAGCTGAGGTTTCCGTCCCAGGAGCAGGATCCCCAGCGGCTGCGGGTGTCCTTCATGGAGACAGACTTGATCGGCTTGCGGATGGCGGCGGCGTGGCGGGCGACCAGCACTTCGAGATCCTTGCGCGCCTCCTTCTTGAAGAAGGCGGAGAGCCGGCGGCCCATGTGCTCCTCGAGGCCGCTGACCCTCAGTACCGGTTCGCCGTCGATCAGCACCGCCTCGGTGAGGCCGCGCAGCGTGCCGGTATGTTCGATCCGGTGAGGCACGCCGCGAAAGGCGATGCGGCCGCCGGGGCGAATCGCATTGTCCGCCGAGAATTTCGCCAACTTGGTCAGCAGCCAGCCCTGATGGCGGTCGAGGAAATCATCGATCTCGCGCTTCAGCAGGCCCGCCGGCACGGTGAGATTGAGCGCGCGGCCGCCGGGTTCGATCCGGAGCGTGATACGGGTGGCACGGCGGTTCTCCCTGATCGTCAGCGGCATCGCCCGATCGCCGACATCAAGGGTCCGCTTCACCGTTTCGAGCGGTTTCGGTTTGGAGCGGACTGGCTTTTTCAGAAGCGCGAACATGGACCCTTTCTAGCCGATTCCTTTACATAAAAAAGCCGGCGCCTCACAGACGCCGGCTTTCCATCACGTTTCACGTGAATCCTTGGGAGGATCAGAGATCGACAACCGGGTTCTGGCCGGAAGAGCGGTTCTGCCGCTCGCGCATGAAGCGATCGAACTCGTCCTGGTCCTTGGCTCGGCGAAGCTCACGCACATAGTTGTCGAACTCTTCGCGCATTTCGTCCAGCTTGCGGCGCTCTTCTTCGATCCGGTCGATCTCGGTCTTGCGCCAATCGTCGAAGGCGACGTTGCCGGTGGTGAAATGCGTGTTGTAACGGGACTTCGCCCGACGGCAGCCGGCGAACATACGATCGGCGCGGTCGTTGGCATCGCGCTTGAAGCCGCGGAGCCTGTCCCCGAAGAGAATATAGGCGAGCATGGCAAGGCCGAGAGGCCAGAAAACGACGAAACCGAGCACCATGAGAGCGATGGTGGCCGGCGTCCAATCCGGACGAATCAATGCTGACTGGTTCATTGGTCACACCCTGATGTTTCAGCGGGTGGCCACATGCCAGCCCGTCTCATTCCGATTTGGTGAGCCCATGATCCGCCTTCAAGAAGACGGATCATTAAATTCAAGAAGATGCTGAAATATAAATCGGAATTCGAAGAACCCGACGCGCTTAGCCGGCCTTGCCGCCCTTTATCACTCGCTTGACCGGAGTCTTCTTGGCCGCAGGCTTGGCATGTTTCTGGGTGAAGGCGACGATCCGCGGGGCGATCTCCCGACGGAAACGCGAGCCGTTGAACACGCCGTAATGGCCTACATCCGGCTGCATGTAGTGCATGCGCATCTCATCGGGAATGTTCGGGCAGATCGTCTGCGCCGCATTGGTCTGGCCGAGCCCGGAAATATCGTCGTTCTCGCCTTCGATGGTCAGAAGCGCAACCTGACGGATGAGCCCGGTATCGACCGGAACGTTCCGGTGCATCATTTCGCCCTTCGGCAGCGAATGCTTGATGAAGACCGTGTCGACGGTCTGGAGGTAGAACTCCTCGGTGAGGTCCATGACCGCCAGATATTCGTCGTAGAACTCGCGATGCTTCTCGGCGGACTCGCCGTCGTTCTTGACGAGGTGCTGGAAGAATTCCTTGTGGGCGCTCACGTGCCGGTCGAGGTTCATCGACATGAAACCGGACAATTGCAAGAACCCCGGATAGACGCGGCGCATGAAACCGGAATGCGGCCACGGCACGTTCATGATGACGTTGTCGCGGAACCACTCGATCGGATGCTCTTCCGCAAGCTTGTTGACGGCGGTCGGGTTGATGCGGGTATCGATCGGGCCGCCCATCAGGATCATCGAAGCCGGGAGCATCGAATCGCGCTGCGATTCCATCACCGCCACGGCAGCAAGCACGGGGACGGAAGGCTGGCAGACACCGATGACATGGGCGCCAGGCCCGATCGCATGCAGCATCTCGATGATGTAGTCGATATAGTCGTCGAGGTCGAAGCGGCCGTCGGTGATCGGCACCATGCGGGCGTCGATCCAGTCCGTGATGTAGACATCGGCGCTTGGCAGCAGCGCTTCCACGGTGCCGCGCAACAGGGTCGCATAATGACCGGACATCGGCGCGACGATCAGGATCTTCTGGTCAGGGGCACGGCCGGCCGGCAGATCGCGGCGGAAATGCAGGAGATTGCAGAACGGCTTGTTCCAGACGATCTCTTCGGTTACCGCGACGGTCTCGCCTTCGACGATCGTGAAGGGGAGATCGAAGGCCGGCTTGCCGTATCGGCGCGTCACGCGCTCGAAGACTTGAAGGCCGGCGGACAGCGTCCGGCCCATCGTCGTATGGGAAAACGGATTGAGCGGGTTGGAATAGAAGAAGTGCATGGCATCCGCGGCGGCGCGAACGGGAGCCATCGCGGCGTGGTTCATCTCGTAGAGCTGATAGAACATCGAGGTGCTACCTTTCGTGATTTCCGACAGCGCATTCGACAAGGGCATCGAACCGATCGGTTCAGGAGCAGCGTGGGGATAGGCTAGCACTTTTCTATTGCGGTGCAACATTATGGGGAATACCGGCTGAATTGGCCAAGAGGAAGGCGGAACCGCAGATCATTCTGCTGTCTTGAGAATGACATGTAAGCCTTAAAGTTCCACCTTCCAAGCCTGGTTAAGGACTCATGGCTGCCGGCAGGCATGAGTCCCCCGATCATTTAGATGTCGGCTGCGAAGGTCTGCCGCTGGGTGCCGAGGCCATCGATGCCGAGCTCGACGACTTCGCCGGGTTTCAGGAAACGCTGCGGTTTCATGCCGAGGCCGACGCCCGGAGGCGTGCCGGTGGAGATGATGTCGCCCGGATGCAGCGACATGAACTGGCTGAGGTAGGAGACGAGATAACGGACGCCGTAGACCATCGTCTTGGTGGAACCGTTCTGCATCCTCTCGCCGTTGACCGTGAGCCACATGCCGAGGTTCTGCGGGTCGGCGATTTCATCCTTGGTGACGAGCCAGGGTCCGATCGGACCGAAGGTGTCGCAGGACTTGCCCTTGGTCCACTGGCCGGAGCGTTCGCTCTGGAAGGCGCGCTCGGAGACGTCGTTGGTCAGGCAGTAGCCGGCGACATAGTCCATCGCATCGGCTTCCGAGACATATTTCGCGGTCTTGCCGATGACCACCCCGAGCTCGACTTCCCAGTCGGTCTTCTCAGAACCACGCGGGATGACCACGTCGTCGTTCGGGCCGACGATGGCGGAGGTCGCCTTCATGAAGATGATCGGCTCCGGAGGTACGGTCGCCCCGGTTTCGGCCGCGTGGTCGGAATAGTTGAGGCCGATGCAGATGAACTTTCCGGTGCCGGCGACGCAAGCGCCGATGCGGGTCGGCTGCAATTCAGCTAAGCTTTCCGGATCGAGAGCGGCGATCCTGGCAAGGCCTTCCGGGGAAATGGCGGGCCCGGCAATATCGGCGACATGACCGGACAGATCGCGAATCTTGCCCTTGTTGTCAAAAAGTGCCGGCGTTTCATGGCCCGGCTCACCAATGCGCATCAGTTTCAAAACATGATCCTCCATTTAAGCGAGGAGGTTTATGGAACATGCATCCCGGCTTGTCACGCCCGTTTTCAGCCAACCAGGAGTCTGTTGCCAAGCAGGTCGACGGGCCTATTGTTAATGTTAAATGTACTCACCGCCTACAATTTCGGAGAATGCCCATGACCAGCAGCAACACCCGCGATTCGGAATTTCCGATCGATACCTTCTTCCTCGACCGCTGGTCGCCGCGGGCGTTTACCGAGGAAACGATCGATCAGGCGACCATGCTGACGATCCTCGATGCGGCCCATTGGGCGCCCTCCTCCGGCAATAACCAGCCCTGGCGCTTTATCTATGCGCTGCGCGGAACGCCTTCTTTTCCGGTGCTCCTCGACATTCTCGTGCCTGGCAACCAGCGCTGGGCCCAGAACGCGGCGGCGCTGATGATCGTCGTGTCGAAGACATATCGGGTTACCAGCAATGGCGAACACCGGCCCGCCTACACCCATTCCTACGATACGGGTGCTGCCTGGTTCTCGGTCATCTCACAGGCAATGAAGCTCGGTTACCATGCCCACGGCATGGAGGGTCTCGACAAGGAAAAGGCCGTCAAGGTTCTGGGAATTCCGGAAGGTTACCGGGTCGAGGCAGCGGCTGCGATCGGCCGGATGGCCGACAGAACCACCCTGCCCGACGATCTTGCCGAGCGGGAATTCCCGAGCAAGCGCAAGCCGGTTTCCGAGATCGCCTTCGAAGGGAAATTCAGCGGCGAGCCCTGAGCGCCGGCTCAGAAATTGTTTCACGTGAATCCATATCCACAGGAAAGATTCACGTGAAACACTTTTGACTGGACAAACGAAAAGCGGCGGCCCGATCAGGACCGCCGCTTTTTTGTTTGTGAAGCTTCGACGTCAGATGTCGAGGTTGGCGACGCTCAGCGCGTTTTCCTGGATGAATTCGCGGCGCGGCTCGACCTCGTCGCCCATCAGGCGCGAGAAGAGACCGTCGGCGTCGGTCGCATCGTTGACCCTGACCTGCAGCAGCGAGCGGACGTTCGGATCGAGCGTCGTTTCCCAGAGCTGCTCGGCATTCATCTCGCCGAGGCCCTTGTAGCGCTGCATGGAGAGGCCCTTGCGGCCTGTCGCGAAGATCGATTCCAGCAGCGCGCGGGGGCCGGACATTTCCTGCTGGCCCTCCTTGCGCGTGAGGACCGGCGGCGTGCGGTAGATTTCCTGCAGGCGCGTGGTCATCTGGTCGATATGGCGGGCATCGGCCGAACCGATCAGCGCCACGTCCACGGCCGCGACTTCCTTGACGCCGCGCACCATGCGCTCAAACCGCAGGCCGCCCTCGTCCGTCACATGGCCGGCCCAGCCGCGTTCGGTCTCCTCTGCGATCATATCCAGGCGGCGGGCGACTTCGGCGGCGGTCTCCAGAGCCCGCTCGCGGTTGTCCGTGAGTTCCGGATTGAGTGCGCCGGCGATCGCGGCCTGTTCGATGATCGAGCGGCTGTAGCGGGAATGCAGGCCCTCGACCAGGGCGCGCAGACGCAGCGCATCCTGGATGACTTCGCGCATATCCTGGCCGGCACGGACTTCACCGGAGCCGAGCGTCAGGGTCGCTTCCTCGAGGCCCATAGTAATGAGGTATTCTTCCAGGGCGACTTCGTTCTTCAGGTACTGAATGGACTTGCCGCGGCTGACCTTATAGAGCGGCGGCTGGGCGATATAGATATGGCCGCGCTCGATCAGTTCCGGCATCTGGCGGAAGAAGAAGGTCAGAAGCAAGGTGCGGATATGGGCGCCGTCGACGTCAGCGTCCGTCATGATGATGATCTTGTGGTAACGCAGCTTGTCGGCGTTGAACTCGTCCTTGCCGATCGATGTGCCGAGCGCCGTGATCAGCGTGCCGATTTCCTGGCTTCCGAGCATCTTGTCGAAACGGGCACGTTCGACGTTGAGAATCTTGCCGCGGAGCGGGAGGATCGCCTGGTTCTCACGCGAACGGCCCTGCTTGGCGGAACCGCCAGCGGAGTCACCTTCGACGAGGAAGAGTTCGGATTTGGCCGGATCGCGCTCGGAGCAGTCGGCGAGCTTGCCGGGCAGCGAGGCGATGTCGAGCACGCCCTTGCGGCGGGTCAGTTCGCGGGCCTTGCGGGCGGCTTCGCGGGCGACGGCTGCTTCTACCACCTTGCCGACGAGGATCTTCGCTTCGGTCGGATGTTCCTCGAACCAGGTGCTTAGCGCTTCGTTCATCAGGCTTTCGACCACAGGCCGAACTTCCGAAGAAACAAGCTTATCCTTGGTCTGCGATGAAAACTTGGGGTCGGGCACCTTGACGGAAAGCACCGCGGTCAGGCCTTCGCGGCAGTCTTCGCCCTGTAGCGTAACCTTTTCCTTCTTGGTGATGCCGGAACTATCCGCATAGGACGTCACCTGGCGCGTCAGGGCGCCGCGGAAGCCGGCCATATGGGTGCCGCCATCGCGCTGGGGAATGTTGTTGGTGAAGCAGAGCATGTTTTCGTGGTAGCTGTCGTTCCACCACATGGCCACTTCGACGGTCATGCCGTCCTTTTCGCCCTTGATGCTGACGGGCTTTTCGACCAGCGGCTTCTTGGAGCGATCGAGATAACGGACGAAGGCTTCGAGGCCGCCGTCATACAGCATCTCTTCTTCCTTGACATCCGGCTTGCGCTTGTCCGTTAGCCGGATTCTGACACCGGAATTCAGGAAAGCCAGTTCGCGCAGACGATGCTCGAGCGTGCCGTAGTCATATTCGGTCATCGTGAAGGTGTCGGAGCTGGCGAGGAAGGTGACCTCGGTTCCGGAACGGCCTTCGTATTCGCCGATGACCTTGAGCGGGCCGTCAGCAACGCCGTGGGTAAAGGAGATCTCGTGGAGCTTGCCGTTGCGGCGGATGCGCAGTTTCAGCCAGACGGACAGCGCGTTGACGACGGAGACGCCGACGCCATGCAGACCGCCCGAGACCTTGTAGGAATTCTGGTCGAATTTACCACCCGCGTGGAGCTGGGTCATGATCACTTCGGCGGCGGATACGCCTTCGCCGGTGTGAATGTCGGTCGGGATGCCGCGTCCGTTGTCCGTAACGGTGATCGAACCGTCGGCATTAAGGGTCACGGTCACAAGGTCGGCATGGCCGGCCAGCGCCTCGTCGATCGCGTTGTCCACGACTTCGTAGACCATGTGATGCAGGCCGGAGCCGTCGTCCGTATCGCCGATATACATGCCGGGCCGCTTGCGCACTGCATCGAGGCCCTTCAGAACCTTGATCGAGTCGGCACCATATTCGGCACTCGCGCCATTATCGCTGACGGGTGTATCGGTCATCAAGTATCTTCCAATTCGTTTGAGATGCCGGTTAAGCGAATCACCGGCCATTCCACCCTCAGAATATAGGGAAATCGGGGCGGTTTCTAAAGGTTGAGCCTCGCCAATACGGCATGAAAGCCGTGGATGCGCAGCGAATTCAGCCTCGCATCTCGGCTTTTTTGAGGAGCGTGTCCATTTCCTCTATCACGTCGGGCGGTAAAGAGCGAATCCGCTGCGCCAGCCGGTTGGCAAAGCCGGTGTATGATGGCGGCAGACCCGCGGTATCGAGCACGACTTTCGGATGCGACGCTTCGGCAAGGCGGAAAAGTTCTTCCGCCTCGTCCCAGATGACGTTGAAATAACCGGCGATCCGCTGCAGCAGTTCGAAGGTCGGCCGGCCGCGCTTTCCATGCTCCAGGGCGGAAAGATAGGCAGGCGTGACGCCGATCGCCTCGGCAAGCTCGCGCTGGGTGATACCCTTACGGCGGCGCAGCTCTCTCAGTGCATGGCCAAAGGGGGTCATTCCCGATCTCCGCGGCCGCGCGAAAGCCGCACATACATGGCGCCCTCCCCGCCGTGATGGCGCGCCGCCCATTCATAGGACGAGATCAGAAACCGGAACTCGGCTTTCGAAAACCAAAGAGGCACGGCACGCCGCAGCGCGCCTTCGCTGCCCATCGAGCTGCCCTTGCCGGTAATCACCAGCACATGGCGAAGGCCACGTTCATGGGCTCTCAGCAGAAAGTCGAGAAGCAGGTCGTGGGCCTCGCCCTGGAATAGTCCGTGCAGATCGAGCCGAGCATCGATCGGCAGCCGGCCCTTGGCGAGCTTTTTTTTGACGGGCTTTTCGAGCGGCTGATGAGAACCCACCGGACGCCTGGCCGGAACGGTGGCCGGAAGTTCGACCGCATAACTCTCCTGTCGCGGCGCGGGTTTCGGTTTTTTCGCTTCGACGACCGCTTCCTCCGCGGCGATCTTTGCGGCCTCCGCTTCCTCGAATTGCAAAATCTCCTTCATGCGGCCCGGCAAGGCGCGGGCTGACTTCGCGACCCTTCCCCACAATATCCGCTCTTCCGGATCAAGTTTGCGACCGCCCTTCATCCGCCGTACCTGACAGACGCTGCCTTGGGGATGAGGATATAGAAGTCCGCGTCGTTGCGTACGGTTCCAGCAAGCTCGCCCGCCTCGAAGCCGGAACCGGTAAAAATGTCGCCGCGCGCCGGGCCGACGATCGCCGAGCCGGTGTCGAGCGCCAGCATCAGCCGCGCGAAGGGTTTTCCGTTATCCATATGGGTCAGCGTTTCGGACCGGATGAAAAAGGGGAAACCGAATGTGTGGATCTGGCGATCGACCGCGAGCGAGCGCCCCGGGATCAGCGGCACCTTGGCGGCAGCCACCGGCCCGAGCGACGGATCAGAGACATCCGCTTCCCTGAAGAAGATATAGGAACGATTATGCCAGAGCACCTCGTCAACCTTAGCCGGATTCCTAGCCAGCCATGCGCGGATGCTCTGCATGGAAATCTTCGCGGGGTCGATCTCGCCGCGGTCTATCAGCAGCTTGCCGATGGGCGAGAACGGATGACCCGCCTTGGCGGCATAGGTGATCCGGCGGATGCTGCCGTCCGGATATCTCAGCGTTGCAGCACCCTGGACATGGATGAAGAAGACATCGACCTTGGATTTCGCATAAGCGATCTCCAAGCCCCGGCCCTCGAGAAAACCACGGTCGATCTCGCCGCGATCCGGGTAGGGCACGATTCCGCCCACCGTCTGCCGGCCAAACATGTAGCCGGAGTCCAATCCCGCTGAACGGTTACTGTCGTCGAGATCAATGAGATCGTCTGGACGATAGTAGAAAGGATGCGCCCACACCGTATCTCTCGTTTCCGAGACCTCGATCTCCGGCTCGTAGAAAGCGGTGACGAAACCGCGCCGGCCGTCGTTGCGGGCGATCAGGAAGGGGGTGCAATGGGTCTCGAAAAAGGCCCGGGCAGAAACGGGACCGCCCGGGATGTCCCGGGCGGCTTCGATGAAGGTGGCGAGTTCCTCGGCCGTCAGGCCAAGGGAGCCGGTGCGGTACGGCTTGACCTTGCGGATATGCTCCAGCGACGCGCGCATGCCGGCAAACAGCGCAGTCGGATCATCATCGCCCCACCCCGCAAGATCGGGGAAGGATACCGGCCGAAGAGTATAATCCGCAGAGCTCAAGGTCATTGTTCGGATTCGGTGGCGACCAATCTCCAGTTCGGATCGCGGGAGTGAATGTCGCGGGCGAAGGTCCAGATGTCGGTGACTTCGGCAACGGTTTCCTGGTCGCCGTCGATCAGCGCGCCGGCCTTGTCATAGGTGGCGGAAATGAGCTGGCTGACAATCCGGACGGTAATCTGTTCCTCCGCATCCTTGACGGCTGCATGGGTGATATCCGACTTGTCGATGCCGACGAATGTCGACTTCACCACTTCGCCGCGGGATTCCCGGTCGGTGATCGCCGTGTCGAAACCGTCGAAAACCTCTTTCGAGAGAAGGCCCTTCAGCGTCTTCCGGTCGCCGTCGGCGAAAGCCATGACGATCATCTCGTAGGCCATGCGGGCACCGTTCAGGAACTCGCGGGGGCGGAAGGAAGGATCGGACTTGACCAATTCTCGCAGCGCGGCGTTGAGAGGCGTATCCGGCTTGGCGAGAGCGTCGACATCCGCATAACGCTGCTCGTCCTCCGCGGCATCCCGGCGCGGCAGGGTCACGACCTTGCTGTCGTCGCCACCCGGATTTTTCGCGACGTCGCGGGGGCTGTAAGGATCGAACGGCGGCTTCTCGCTTCCCGTCCGGCGTCCGAGCACACTGCGCAGTTGCAGGAAGATCAGAACCGCTGCGACAAGGAAAAAGAGTGTTATAAAGTCGTTGGAGCCCATCTTAACCCGCATTTGGCGTTTAAATATTCGGTGCAGTCTCTCATATAGTCTGCATACGCCTATCATTCAAATGGCGAAGACGTTAGCGCTTTGCGCGCAACCCGATATCACGACACAGGGAATATCATGCGCTTCTTTCTCGTGCCGCTCTTTCTGATCGGCTGGCCGCTCGCCGAAATCGCGGGCTTCGTGCTCGTCGGCAAAGCAGTAGGCCTCTGGGCGACGCTCGGTCTGGTGATCGGTACCGCAGTGCTCGGAGCCCTTTTGCTGCGCAACCAGGGGACCCAGATCCTGAGGAAGATTTCGACCGAGAGCCGCGACGGTCGCGCGCCTGGCCGCGCCCTGATCGACGGCGCGATGATCGTCGTCGCCGGAATCCTGCTGCTGCTGCCTGGCTTCCTCACCGACATCATCGGGCTGGCGCTGTTCATTCCCTTCGTGCGCAGCCTGATCTGGTCTGTGGTCGGCCGCCGCATCGTCGTCGTCCGTTCGCCGCGCAGCGAAGGCTATCGCTACGAAAGCCCGAGGCCTTCGCCGGAGGCCAAGAAAACCGGACCGGTGGTCGATCTCGACGAGCAGGATTACCATCGCGATCCCGATGCCTCTTCGCCCTGGGCTGGCCCCAAAAGCAAGGAACCTTGAGAGGTCCTGCGGGTTGGCCAGGGTTGTAAGCCCCCAGACGAAATGTTAGAGGGCCTCAACGCTCCAAAGCCTCGAGGAAATCCCAATGGCAGACGATAACAACCAGGCCGCAACGCCGTCCCTCAACATCCTGGCGCAGTACACCAAGGATCTCTCCTTCGAGAACCCGGGCGCTCCGCGTTCGCTGCAGGCGCGCGACAAGGCGCCGGCGATCAACATCAATGTCAACGTCAATGCCAATCCGCTTTCCGACGCCGATTTCGACGTTATCCTGACGCTGAACGCCGAAGCCAAGGAAGGCGACAAGATCGTCTTCGCGGCCGAACTGGTGTATGGCGGCGTCTTCCGCATCACCGGTTTTCCGCAGGAACACATGCTGCCGCTGCTCTTCATCGAGTGCCCGCGTCTCCTGTTCCCGTTCGCCCGCCAGATCATTGCGGACGTCACGCGCAATGGCGGCTTCCCGCCGCTGATGATCGACCCGATCGACTTCGCGCAGATGTTCACGCAACGCATGGCCGAGGAACAGGCCCGTTCCAAGGTTCAGGTGCTGGACAGCTAAGCCAAAATTTTCCAGATTTGACGAAAGAGCCCGGGCTTCGACCCGGGCTTTTTTATTCGGCCGGCTTGTACTTCAGCCAGACTGCCTTGTCCTTCAGCGACGTGACCATGGCCGCATGCGCTTCGATCTCGGCTTCGGTCAGCCGGGGGCCAAGAGGCCGGGGACGACCCGCAACCTCGATTACGACTTCCTCGACCTCGATCACCGTCGAAGACCGCTCGTTACCCATCAGGCCGAGCGCCGTCTGCCGGCCGCCGGTCATCTCGATATAGACTTCGGCGAGCAGTTCGGAGTCGAGCAGCGCGCCGTGCTTGGTGCGATGGGCATTGTCGATACCGTAGCGACGGCAGAGCGCATCAAGCGAATTCGGACCCATCGGATGTTTGCGGCGGGCCATGGCCAGGGTATCGATGACCTGGTCGGACATCACGGGCGGCAGGCCGAGACGGCCGAATTCCGCATTCATGAAGCCCATGTCGAAGGTCGCATTATGGGCGATCCACTTGGCGCCATCGAAGAACTCGATGATCTGCTGCGCGACATCCCCGAAGCTCGGCTTATCCTTCAGGAACTCGTCGGTAATGCCGTGCACGGCAAGCGCGTCCGGATGAACCTTGCGGTCGCCCGGGTTGATATAGAGATGCAGCGTTCTCCCGGTCGGGAAATTGTTGATCAGTTCGATGCCGCCGATTTCGATCACCCGGTCGACCTTCGATTCGAGGCCCGTGGTTTCCGTATCGAAGATGATCTCACGCATGTGGCTTTTTCTCGCTCGTCTTCCCGGCCTTCAGAGATGCGATGATCTCGCGAACCCGTTTTCTCGCCGCGTCCAGTCCAAGGCCCGTATCGACAAGGAAATCGGCTTTTTTCCGTTTTTCCGCATCGGGCATCTGACGGGAGAGAATCATCGCCAATTTTTCCTCCGTCATGCCGGGACGCGCAAGCACCCTGTCGCGCTGTATCTGTGGATCGCAGGTGACAACGACAATAACATCGACGCGATCCGCGCCCTTCACTTCGAAGAGAAGCGGAATATCGAGGAGCACGAGGTCAGTGCCGGCCTCTCTGTGGCGGGTCAGGAAATCGACTTCACGCTTGCGGACCAACGGATGGACGATCGCTTCGAGGACCGGGAATTTTTCAGGCGACGCCGAAAGCTGGCGGGACAGTTCCTGACGGTCGACGACATCATCCTTGACCGTGCCGGGAAACGCCTCACCGACGGGTGCCACCGCATCGGTACGGTAGAGATCGTGGACGACGGCATCGGCGTCATTCACCGGGACACCCTCTTCCGCGAACATTTTCGCGGTCGTCGATTTTCCCATTCCGATGGAGCCGGTAAGGCCGATGACGATCATCCGTGGTTTTCCATATCGGCGATGACGAGGTCGCGAAGGGTTTCATCGACAACCGGGCGACGGTCGAACCATTTTTCGAAGCCGGGCACAGCCTGGTGCAACAGCATGCCGAGCCCGTCGACAGTCGCGAAACCCTGTTCTTTGGCCTGGACGAGCAGCGGCGTTTTCAATGGGACGTAGACGATATCGGTGACGACCGCGCCGGACGCCAACGGCGCGAAGTCGATCTTCAGCGCTTCTCCGCCGTCCATGCCAAGCGAGGTCGTGTTCACAAAAAGGCCTGCTCCGGACATGACCTCGTGCAGCGCCTCGACAGGATGGGCATGAACTTTCGCGCCGAACCGATCGGCGAGTTCCTCGGCGCGTGAAATTGTCCGATTGACCACATGGATCTCACTGACGCCGCGATCCCGTATCGCCTGGATGACGGCGCGGCTTGCGCCGCCCGCGCCCAAAATCACAGCGCGGTCGATCTTGTCCCAGCCCGGATGTCGGTCGTCCAGATTGGCGGTGAACCCGTGGCCGTCGGTGTTGGTGGCATGCAACAGGCCGTCTTCCATCCAGAGCGTGTTCGACGCGCCAAGCTCTTCCGCCAGATCATCCGGCCGGTCGGAAAGCTTGAAGGCAAGCTCCTTGTGGGGAATGGTGACATTGCCGCCGCGAAAGCCGGAGCTTCCGTCTTTCAGCGATTGGATGAAGGCGGGGAAGTCTGCTTCGGTCACGGCCTCGGGCCTGTAGGTCCCGGCAATTTCGAACTTCTTCAGCCAATAGCCATGGATCAACGGGGAACGGGAATGTTTCACCGGCCAGCCGGTTACGAAAGCATTAACCAAAAATGTTTCACGTGAATCAGCCATCGATCGCTCCCAGTTCGCGGAGCTTTTCGAGAAGCGGCAGCATGGGCAAGCCGAGTATGGTGAAATAGTCGCCCTCGATCCCCGAAAACAACTGGATGCCCTCCCCTTCCAGCTGATAGGCCCCGACACTGCCGTAGACCTTTTCCCCGACCCGCGACAGGTAACGGTCGACAAAGGTATCATTTAGCTTCCGGACAGTGAGATCCGCATGGGCGACATGTTCCCAGACGATCTCGTTGTCACGCACAAAAGCGATTGCGCTGTTCAGGCGATGGGTTCTGTCCGAAAGGGAAAGCAGATTCTCTTTCGCTTCGGCAAGGGTCTTCGGCTTGTGATAGACACGGCTTCCGAGCGACATGGTCTGGTCCGAGCCGATCACCAAGGCGCCGGGGAAATGGCGGCTCACATCCACCGCCTTTGCCTTGGCGAGCTTCAGCGCCACCTCATCGGGGCTTACGCCCTCCAGTCCGGCTTCGATTTTCCGCTCGTCGATATCCGCCGCCCTGCTTTCAAAAGCGAGGCCGGCATTTTCCATCAGCATCCGGCGAAAAGGGCTGGAGGAGGCGAGTACGAGCGGCACTGTCACGGAAATCTCCCAAAGGCTGCGAGCGGATTCGCTTAACGCAGCTTCGGGCGTAGCGCAACGATTGCGGCTGCCGTCTCCTCTATCGACCGGCGGGTTACGTCGATGACAGGCCAGTTCTGGCGGGCGCAAAGCGCGCGAGCGTATTTCAGCTCCTCGTTGATCGTCGCACGGTCCGTATAATGGCGCCGGTCGAAGCCTTGGGTGACACCGAGTTCGCGGTGTTCACGCACCTGGCTAATCCGATCGGTCGTGGCGACGAGGCCGACGATCAGCGGGTGGGTGGCGCGGTATAGGCTGTCCGGCAGATCGACCCCCGGCACGATCGGGATGTTGGCGGTCTTGATGCCGCGGTTGGCGAGATAGATGCTGGTCGGCGTTTTCGAGGTGCGGCTGATGCCGATCAGCACGACATCCGCCTCATCGTAGTCCTCCGGCATCTGGCCGTCGTCGTGATCCATGGTGAAATTGAGCGCTTCGATACGCTTGAAATAATCTGCGTTGAGCGCGTGCTGGGCGCCAACCCGGCGACGGGACGGTGCCCCGAGATAGGCCTGGAAGGTCGCCATGACCGGTTCAAGGACGTTGACACAGGGCAAGCCCATTTCCCGGCATCGCTGATCGATGAGCTCGGCCAGGTCCTGATCGACAATCGTATAAAGAACGATGCCCGGTTCACGGTCGAGCGCCTCGAGCACAGCCAGCAGCTGTTTGCGGTTGCGGATCAGCGGATAGACATGTTCCACCGCCAGCGACGACTGGAACTGTGCCGATGCGGCCCGACCCGCGGAGATGAGAGTCTCGCCCGTGGAGTCAGATATGAGGTGCAGATGGAAGAAGTTTTTTCTGTTCTCCACGTTAAACTTAACCCTTTGTTGATAACTCGGGAGAGACCATGAAGTTCTCCCAGGCCCGGACCCGGCCTCGGGAAAACCGCCTAGTTTTCCACATTCGCGACTCCCGCGGATGCGGATCAGGCGGGCTTGTGCGTTCTGGGGATAGGGCCATTGCCGCCCTTTTTTCTCCCCAGCTTATCCACAGATAGCGCCGAATTCCGTTTCCTGCCATCCTTCTGAAATAACTGACGAAATTTATATTGTCCCAGAAACCTCTTTCTGGACCTGCTTTTTTATCCGCGGAACAGGCCGGAGGCGGCGGATCGTCGCGTCGGCTGTGAATTGACTTTAATCCTTGCTACTCACCGACTCTAAGAAATAGAAACTAGTAAGATTCATTATCTTATATTTTAAGGGAGAACCCA